>VBHV01000067.1:2375-10486 GCA_005881995.1 Chloroflexota bacterium
GCAGGCGGAACAAGAGGAATACTACCTTGCCGACTGCCTGAGCCGCAGGCTAGCACGCAGTGCGTTGGCAGTCGGAACAAGAGGAATACTACCTTGCCGACTGCCTGAGCCGCAGGCTAGCACGCAGTGCGTTGGCAGTCGGAACAAGAGGAATACTGCATGATGACCATAAATCCAGATGGGTCAGTTGCGATTTCGCATATGACACTTGAACATTTGCTGGCAGAGACTGGCCAGTATTTGTCTCCACGTGAGATGGAGACGATTCAACGTGCCTACGAAGTGGCAAATGAAGCGCACCGGGGCGTGGTGCGCATCTCTGGCGACCCCTATATTCAACATCCCCTGGAAGTGGCGCTACTGCTGGCTGACATGCGCATCGACGCGGACGGCATTGTGGCGGCCCTGCTACACGATGTCGTTGAAGATACCGATTACACTCTGGAAGAACTCAGCACGCAGTTTGGTGAAGCCGTGGCAAATATCGTGGATGGTGTCACCAAATTCGATACCCTGGCAGGCAAACATGGAGAGGGCCAATTTATTGCTGCCGAGTCAGCCGCGTTCACCCCTTCGTTGCCTGAATCCCCTGAGCAGGTCGAGCAAAGGCAGCGTCAGGCGCGTGATCTGAAGCGCCGCCAGCGTTCGGAGACCGTGCGCAAAATGTTGCTGGCGATGGCGGAAGACCCGCGAGTGGTGGTGCTGAAATTAGCTGACCGCCTGCATAATATGCGCACATTGAGCGTGATGAACCAGGCTCAGCAGCAAAACAAGGCGCGCGAGACGCGGGAAATATACGCGCCGCTGGCTCGCCGCCTGGGGATGGCGCTGGTGCAGGCGGAACTGGAAGACCTGGCCTTCAGTTACCTGGAGCCGGAGAAGTTTACGCAGCTTGCGCGTGAGGTTGAAGAGGAACGACGCAAGCGGCAGCCCACCATCGACGCGATTTGTCAGGCGCTTGAAGAGGAGATGAACGAGGCTGGCATCCATGCCGAGGTGCACGCCTGGCAGAAACACCTGTCCAGCATCAACCGGAAACTGGAACACAGCGGCGGCGAGCTGAGCCAGATACACGACCTGGTGTCGTATCGCATTCTGGTGGACTCGGTCCACGATTGCTACCTGGCCCTGGGGCATATTCACGCGCTGTGGCGTCCCAAAGATGGGCGCATTAAGGATTTCATCGCGACGCCGAAGGTGAATGGCTACCAGTCATTGCACACGACAGTGTTCTGCCTGGATAATCAACTGGCTGAGATTCAGATTCGCACGCATGAAATGGAGCGCATCGCCGATTACGGCATCGCCAGCTACTGGTACCTGAAAGAGCGCGGGGGCGCGCGCCTCTCTACGCGCGAGATGATTACCTGGATCGAACAACTGCGCGAGTGGCAGCGCGAACTGCCGGAGAACGCCGACGAATTTGTGGAAGCGGTCAAAGGTGACATTTTCCAGGAACAGATTTTTGTGTTTACACCCAAAGGCGAGGTGAAAGATTTGCCGCGCGGCTCCACGCCGCTCGACCTGGCGTATCGTATTCATACCGACATCGGCGATCATTGTGCGGGTGCGCGCATCATTACCAATCTTGAGGACAGTGGACGGCTGATCACACGCATTGTCCCGCTCGACTACGAACTCAAAGGCGGCGAGATCGTCGATATTATCGTGGATGAAAACGTGCATCCCTCGCGTGAGTGGCTGTCCTTTGCGCGAACCACTTCGGCGCGCACCAAGATTCGCCGCTACTTGAAAACCTATGAGCGTGAGGTGAACCTGGAGTTGGGGCGTGAACGCCTGGACCTGGCATTAAAGGCGGTGGGCGCGCCTGGTGTACACGCCGTTTCGAATGAAGACTTGCTCAATACGAACACACAGAAGAAATACAATTCGTCCGATGACCTGTTTATTGCCCTGGGGCGCGATGATCTGGCGGTTGGGGAGGTGTTGGAGAACCTGGCGCCGCTTTTGCAGCAGCGAGGTGAGTTGGAGCCAGAGGCCAATCTAGGGACTCGATTTATCCCGTCCGAAGTTTCGAAAAATGGATATCATACCAATATCACGGGCGAGAGCGAGCTGCCGCAGGGACTTCCTTCCCGACTGCCTGACACGCAGAGTAGGACGGAGTCCGCTTGGAAGTCTGGTAGTCGGAATACGGACCCGGTCGTCAAACTGGCGCATTGTTGTTGCCCGCTGCCGGGAGACCCTATCTTGGGTCTATTCAATCCGCATAAGGGTATTATGGTGCATCGCAAGGATTGCCGGACCCTGCGCCGCCACAAGGGACACGTATCAGAGCGTCTGCTGGAGATCAACTGGCTGCAGATTGAGCCGCAGCGCTACCTGGCTCCCATTATTCTCGTGGCGCATGACCGGGCCGGGCTCCTGCGTGATGTGGCGGCTGTGGTCGCCGACGCGGGGATCAACATGACTTCTGTCGCATCTACCACTAATGCTTCATTGCAAAAAGCCGTGATTACTGCTACATTGGAGATAGAGGCCATCGACCAGATAGAGCCGATTTTTGAACGACTGCAACAGGTGAAGAATGTGGTGAGCGTGGGTCGAGATCGCGGTCGCAGCGTCCATTCATGAATGCTAGAAGGCGACCGCGAGGGTCGCCCATACAATGACCGGGCCGTTTCCCTGCGTGTCATTGTACGGGCGACCCTCGCGGTCGCCCTGGGAAAGCGAATGCATGAGCGACCTTCGCGGTCGCCCTGGAGCGCAAAAGTTACTTAACATCGTTCGACAATATATGGCTCCTGCTGAAGTTGAACAGGTTCGGCAAGCGTTTGAGCTGGCTCAGACTGCGTGCGGAGATACGCGCGGCGAGCGGCAACTGACGCTGATAGCGCACGCGCTGGCGGTTGCCACCATTATAGCCGAGATGCACATCGACGCGGTGGGCGTCGCCTCCGGCTTGATTTTTGAAGCGGTAGACGCTGATCTGCTATCGCTTGAGCGCGTCGAGACAACCCTGGGCGTGGCTGTAGCACGTGTGGTGGGCAGCATGCTGCGCATGAATATCCTGGAGCGCAAAAAGCAAAGCGCCGGGGCTAATGATCGCTCCCGACCAGGTGCCACAGGCGATGGAGACAATACACGCGAGCAGAAGAAGCAGCGTATACGTGACGCGCTGCGCCGCCAGCAAGCCGAGACCGTGCGCAAAATGTTTTTTGCCATGTCGGAAGATCCACGTGTCGTCTTGCTGAAACTGGCGTATCGACTCCATGCCATGCGTCTCATATCGGAGAAGGCCTACCCCGTCGATCAACAAGAGATGCTGACTATGGCGCAGGAGACGCGCGAGATTTACGCGCCGCTGGCCGGGCGACTGGGCGTCTCGCGTGTCGAGAGCGAACTGGACGATCTGGCATTTCAGGTGTTGGAACCCGATAAGTATGCCTGGGTGCGCAACATGGTGGAGGCCGAGAGCAAGCAGTGGAGTACCTATGTTGATCGCATCTGTCATATCCTTGAAGAAGAGATGCAAAAACTGGGCCTGCACGCGGAGGTTTCGGGCCGTGTCAAGCACCTGTACAGTTTCTACAAGAAGCTGCAGCGTACCGCGGGCGATGTCGAACGCCTGGAAGACCTCAAGGCCGCCGCCGATTTTGGCCAGATTCACGACCTGGTGGCGTTCCGTATCCTGGTAGATTCGACCCCGGATTGCTATGTCGCGCTTGGCCATGTGCATAGTTTGTGGAGGCCGAAGGATGGGCGTATCAAAGATTTCATCGCCAATCCTAAACCTAATGGATACCAGGCACTGCACACCACCATCTTCTGCGAGGATGAGCAGCTGGTGGAGATACAAATTCGCACCTTTGCCATGCACGATGTGGCTGAATATGGTGTCGCTATGCACTGGCACTACAAAGATGTCGGTGATCGCGCCTCAGCTTCTGCCAGAGAACTACTATCATGGCTGCGCCAGCTCGCTGATTGGCAGCGTGACCTGCGCTCCGCCAATGATAGCGAGTTCGTAGAGGCGGTGCGCGACGAAATTTTCGACGAACAGATTTTTGTCTTTACCCCCAAAGGAGAAGTCAAAGATTTGCCTGTCGGCTCTACCCCGCTCGATTTTGCCTACCGCATACATACCAAGATCGGGGATAAGTGCGCGGGTGCGCGTGTCACCACCGAAAGCGGCAGTGGCGATGGCGAGCGCCTCGTGACCCGCCTGGTGCCGCTGGATTACGAACTGAAAAGCGGTGATATCGTCGATATCGTCACCAACCGCACCGCCCACCCCACGCGCGACTGGCTCAATTTCGCGCGTACCGCCGCGGCGCGCAGTAAAATTCGCCGCTATCTCAAAATTCACGAGCGCGACATCAACATCCAGATCGGACGCGAACGGCTGGATCGCGAACTCAAAATCTTCGGTGTGCGTGGCATTGACGCCCTCAATGAAGATGCGCAAAACTGGCTGCTTTCCGAGTATGCCAAAGCATCCTTTGAAGACCTGCTCGCCTCTATCGGAGGTGACGATATCCGCCAACATGCCGTCGCCGTCAAGCTCGTGGACTACTGGCAACAGCGCGAGGCGCGTGATGTAGGGACCCGGTTTATCCCGTCCAAAGACGAGGATGAAGCGCTCGCTCTTCCCGTGACCAATCGCGGGGCACCTTCGGCCCGCCTACAGGTCGCGGGTGTGAGCGGCCTGCTCACCAGCCTGGCCAATTGCTGCAATCCGCTGCCCGGTGACGAAATTGTCGGCTTCATCAGTCGCGGCAAGGGCGCCGTCATTCACCGCGCCGACTGCAAAAACATCGGTCGCTATTGCGAGCGTGAACGCGAACGCCTCGTCAACGTCAGTTGGACCAGTATGGGCCAACAGCGCTACCTGGCTCCCGTCGTCATCACCGCCCATGATCGCGCGGGCCTCATTCGCGACATCGCCACCGTTGTCTCCGAAGTCGGCGTCAACATGACCTCCGTCGCCTCCAACGTCAGCGCCGGTAAAGATATCGCCCTGATCAACGCGACCTTGGAGATAGACGGATTGGATCAATTGCAGCGCCTGTTTGTGCGGCTTGAGAGAGTCAAAGGCGTCATGGGGGTCGAGAGGGATTTGGGAAAGGTCAACAAGCGCCAATAATGAGCACCATGAACATCCCTGCCCTCACCGGGGCCTACATCGACACATCCGCCTTTCACGCCGATGTGCAGTACATCGAATCGCTCTGGCAGCGTATCCCCATCAATGGCATTGACCTGCCCATCATAGATATCGGCCAGGGCGAACCACTCGTTTTTGTCCCAATCCTCGAACACCTCGAATTTGTCTATGCCAGGCAAATCCGCGCCTTCAGCCAATCGCGGCGCGTCATTCTCTATCGACGCCAGGAAAACCGTACCCGCTTCGTCGGCCTGGCGGAACGCGCCGCGGAACTCCTGCACGTACTCGACACCCTGGGATTGGAAAAGGTAGACCTGGTCGGGCATGGTGACGCCGCCATGGTGCTGTTCGAGTTCGGAATCGCCCACCCGCAGCGCTGCCGCTCACTCACCATCATCGCCCAGGCCGCCGATTACCAGATTGCGCCCCATCCCTTCATCTGGCTCCTGCACGAACTCTTCCTACGCCTACCCGTCGAACATTTTCTCCCTGCGTGGTTCCTGCGGCGCCTGGTCGTCAACTACATCGTCGCCCAACGCCCGCCCTCCCCCCCTGACCATCACCCATCCGTAGGGGCGGGGGCGGACGTGGAAGAGGGGAGGGGACGCTTGCGTCGCCCGCCATCCCCCCAATTGCCCCGCCAACTCATCGATGAACAATTTCGCAAAATTGCCTTGTGGCCTTTTGTCTACAAGTTCTCAGTCCTCCCCATCATCCATTCCTTCGACGTGCGCCAACAACTGGAACGCCTGACCATGCCCATCTTACTGATTAATCGCGCTGATGATGCCCTTTCGCCGGAGGCAAAAACACGCTGGTTAGCGCAACACCTGCCCAACTGCACTGGCTACCACGTCGTTACAGGTGGAGAACGTTTCTTCATGTACGCTCAGGCCGAACAGGTGAATTCACTGATGGCTGCTTTCCTTGAGGGGAAATCATAAAATCCATGTTTGTATCCATTTTTCGTATCATATTGTAGAATGATCGTAATCACACACGGCGTGGCACAGGGCAAACAGACATGAGCACATCATCCCTCCCCTACTTCTCCGTCATCATCGCCGGCGCAGGCCCGACCGGGCTGGCTATGGGCAACTTGCTCGGCATGTTCGGGATCGATGCCATCATCCTGGAACAGAACGCCGGGCTGAGCGATCGCCCCAAAGCCATCGCCATGGATGATGAAGGACTGCGTGTCTGTCAGGCCATGGGTCTGCATCACAGCGTGATCGAACACCTGCTGTACGATATTGACGCGCACTACATCTCAGGCAAGTATTACCTCGCCAGGGTCGCGCCCACCAGCAAACGCAATGGCTTCTCACTCATCTCCACCTTTCACCAGCCAACGTTAGAAACCATCTTCTGCAATGGCCTGCAGCGCTTCCCAGGCGTTGCCCTCCAATTTCAGCACACCGTTGAAACCTTCGAGCAGACCGGCGACAGTGTCATCGTCACCGTCCGCGCTCCTGGAAATGTGGTGAAGCGCATCGAATGCGCCTACCTGCTCGCCTGCGATGGCGGCAAAAGCGGCATCCGGCGCGCCCTGAACATCCCTATGCTCGGCTCAACCTATGCCCAGAAATGGCTCGTTATCGACACGCTGGATGACCGCGACCCATCTCCAATCGCCAAATTCTTCTGCAATCCCTCCCGACCGGCCGTCACCGTTCCCGCTCCTGATTCCGCCCGCAGGTGGGAATTTATGCTCTTGCCCGGCGAACAAGAATCAGACATGCTAGAGCAAGAGCGCATCCACTCACTGATCCGCCAGGTTGGTGGTCCATCCAATCCTCACATCGCGCGCAGCGCCATCTACACCTTCCATGCCTCCCTTGCCGCCCACTTCTCGCAAGGCCGCGTCTTCCTGTTAGGAGATGCCGCGCACATGTTGCCACCATTTGGAGGACAGGGCTTGAATTGTGGCCTGCGCGACGCGCATAACCTCAGTTGGAAACTACGCCTCGTCCTGCAAGGTCTGGCCGCGCCCGCGCTCTTATCCACCTATTCCATCGAACGTTCCGCACATACCACTCAAATGATCCAACTCTCAACATTCCTGGGCAACATCGTCATGTCCACCTCAAAACCCCTTGCCTTCCTACGAGACAGCATCTTCCGCGCCATCAACCTCGTCCCGGCCATCCGCAATCACCTCACCGAAGCCGGCATCAAGCCCCAGCCCCGCTACAAAAAGGGCTTGATGCTTTTTGATAACACCCGCGAGAGCAAAGCCATGACCGGCACCATGCTTCCCCAGCCCGAAATCAGCACAACGGAGGGCAACAAAACCTTGCTTGATAATGCGCTGGGACCCGGATTCGCCCTGCTTTGCCTGCATGATGATCCCCAGAGAGCGTTCGCATCACTGAAAGCCGATATCTGGCGGCGCCTGGATGTGCGTTTTGTAGCAATTTCCTGCAGGGACACAATTCATCGCGTCCACGATTTTCCCCTGAAGCAACAGAAACTCTTCGTATTGGTTCGTCCCGACCGCTATATCCTGGGCGTATTTCAAGAGCACCAGGCTGAAATATTCGCGGCGCGTCTACAAAACTATCTTGCCGCTTTTCCGCGCTCTGCGTTCTCTCACAATGCCAATCACTATCATACCAACCCCGATGATGCCGAAAAATAGACCGAGGTTATCCATCTCCTGGGCAATCCCCCTGGCCCACTCGAGCGCAATTCCACCCAATACCGCGCTGCCCCAGTCCCTTTGTTCGTACTGGCTTGCGAGGCGATCACCACCGGCGCAAGCACAAACAGGCCTACGCTCATCAGCGTGGCAATGCTGCCAAATACCACGATACCCTACAGCAACTTTGACAGCAATTCACGAGGCAACAACAAGTGGATGACCAGCAGGTTGGGAGGTTCCAATAGCTTTGATGAGTGCACCGAGATATTGCAACACCATCATGGGGAAGAGGTAATTGTTCTTGACACCCTCGTGTGCTTGTTTGCCAAGTTTACGCCA
>VBHV01000726.1 GCA_005881995.1 Chloroflexota bacterium
GAAAGGAGGCGCGGCATACACTATGAATGACACTGTAGGTCCAATTTCTGAGATTACCGAGGAAGCAGTTCGTATACTTGAAGCAGCTAAGGCCAATGATGTGCCTTTACGCCTGCTAGGTGGGCTGGCGATTTACCTGCAATCCCCCAGCGCGAAAACGCAGGAGCAATTAAAGCGGTCCTATAAAGACCTGGATTTTGTCACCCTTTCAAAGCAGGGCGCCAAAACCAAAGCCTTGTTCACAAAACTGGGCTATGCTGGCAACAAAAACTTTAACGCCCTGCATGGGCATCAGCGCCTCCTCTTCTGGGATGAGCTGCACGGGCGGCAGGTAGATATCTTCGTAGACCGAATGCAAATGTGCCATACCATCGACTTTCGCCCTCGTCTGTATATTGATGAAAGGACCTTATCTCTGGCCGACCTGATGCTGACCAAGTTGCAAATCGTCGAAGTCAACGAAAAAGATATGCTGGATGTCATGGCCTTATTTATGGACTTCGACGTAGAGAACTCTGATAAAGGTATTAACTCCGCCTACATCTCCGACCTGTTGGCGAATGACTGGGGATTCAATAAAACGCTCGATACAAACCTGAAGAAGATGAAAGCATTTGCTATTGAAAACAGCTTCCCCAACATTGTTGTAGAACGCATTGACAGGCTACTGACCGCTATGGAGAAACACCCGAAAACGTTCTCGTGGAAGGCGCGTGCCATCGTTGGTGAGCGCGTGCGCTGGTATGAACTGCCGGAGGAACCTAGATAATGGCAAAATATCTTCGTTGTTACATGTGCTCTGACCTGCACGCCGCAAACCGCACCTACCGTAAACTCCTCAACGCCATCAAGATGAACGTGTATGAGGCGCAGGTCGTACTTATCGCGGGCGATCTCACCGGCAAGGCTATCGTTCCCATTATCAAGCAGAGCAATGGTCGTTACACCGCCTCATTTCTCGACCAGCATTACCTGATTGATACAGAGGCCGAGCTTGAGAAATTGAAGAATAGCATTTCTGATATCGGCTACTATCCCTATGTCACCGACCAGGAAGAAGTAGACGCGCTGCGCACCGATACCGCGAAGATGAGCGAATTGTTCCGCCAGAAAATGATCGAGCGCGTTGGAGAATGGGTCGCTATGGCTGAGGAGCGCATTGGTAAGAGCGGTATCCAGTTCTATATGATGCCCGGCAACGACGATGATCGCGGTGTTGACGAGATGATCGCGCGCTCAAGCTATGTTGTGAACCCCCTTGGGAATACCAACCACCTGAACGAATACCACGAAATGATCAGCTTCGACTATGCTAATCCCACCCCCTGGCATACGCCGCGCGAGTGGAGCGAAGAAGAGTATTACGAGCACGTCAAAGCCAGCGCAAGCACCTTGAAAAATGTGCAAAACGCGCTCTTCATGATTCACGTCCCTCCCTTTGATACTGGAATAGATACCGCCCCGGAACTCGACAAGACCATGCGTCCCAAAGTCACCATGGGCGATGTGTTGCGCGTCCCGGTGGGCAGCACAGGTGTACGCAAAGCCATCCAGGAGTTGCAGCCGCTGGTAACGGTACATGGACATGTACATGAAGCCGGTGGACAGTAAGGACAAACTGGAGCGGGCGTTCCGCGTCCAGGGGTAATCATGGGGGCATGTTGGACTGCGCCCATTTTTCATCTTTTCCATGTGGCGCAGCGCATCTTGCCCCAGAGTGAAAGGAATTCGCACTTATGGAAAAAGCTAGTGTTCCCACCGGCTTATTCGTTCGGCAGGCGTCGGGCCTCGTGCGCGATGTCAGCATGGCGAACGCACTCTTCTTCAACATCGCCGCCTTTGTTGGCACGGCGATAGGCTGGGCTGTGGCCTTCTACGCGCTTGGTCCAGAATGGCAGGGATTGGGCATCTCGGCTTTCGCGTGGATGGCCATTCTCACCGGTATCTTTTGTTACTTTCTGGGCATGATCTTCGCCAGTCTCACCACCGCTATGCCTCGCAGTGGCGGTGACTACGTTTTCACCTCCCGTATCATCAGCCCATTCCTGGGCTGGATTGAAAGCTGGACCCTGGTTGGATCGGCATTGACCATTATCGGCTTTGAAATTATCGTTGCTACACACAACGTCCAGCTCACCGCCATCCTGCTCGGCGTGGCCTTCCCCGGCAGCGCCTTCGCTAACGCGCAAAACTGGCTCCAGGACACCCCCAGCAAAGCCCTCGTTGGCGTCATCATCCTGCTGGTGATTTTCGGCATCTCGATCCTGCGCACGAGAACCTTCCACCGCGTCGTGACCGGCCTGACCATCTTTGCCATCATCTCGGTCGCCATCAGCTTCTTCGGCGCGTTCTTCATTACGCCTGATGCCGTGAGCAGTGGATTGCACTCGATTGGCATCTCAACCAATCAAGTCATATCCTCGGCAGCTAGTCCAGTTGGCTCCCCCGACTTCTCCTTCAACCCTGGCCTGCTCGGGCTGGCAGGACTGGTCACCGTAGTACTCTTCCAATTTATCGGCTTCCAGTTCTCCTCGTACATC
>VBHV01000068.1 GCA_005881995.1 Chloroflexota bacterium
ATTGGTAAGGACACGCTCTAATCGTTTTGCGGCTTCCCTAGTGCCGTCAGCGACGATAACCATGCCCGCGTGCTGCGAAAATCCCATACCGACCCCGCCGCCGTGATGGATGGAAACCCAGGTCGCGCCGCTCGCGCAGTTAAGCAGTGCATTGAGCAACGGCCAGTCTGACACCGCGTCGGAGCCGTCCTTCATGGCCTCGGTTTCGCGGTTGGGGCTTGCGACCGAGCCGGAGTCCAAGTGGTCGCGGCCAATGACTATCGGCGCGCGGAGTTCCCCTTTGGCGACCATTTCATTGAACGCCAGCCCAAGCCTTGCGCGTTCGCCTAACCCCACCCAGCAGATGCGGGCAGGCAACCCCTGGAAATGGATTTTCTGGTGCGCCATATCCAGCCAGCGGTGCAGATGCGGGTTATCCGGGATCAGTTCCTTTACTTTGGCGTCGGTTTTATAAATGTCTTCCTGGTCGCCGGAGAGCGCCACCCAGCGAAACGGGCCGATGCCACGGCAGAATAACGGGCGGATATAAGCGGGTACAAAGCCGGGATAATCAAACGCATTTGTCACACCCGCCTCATACGCCACCTGCCTGAGGTTGTTGCCGTAATCGACGACCGGAATACCCTGATGGTAGAACTCCAGCATGGCGCGCACCTGCTTTGCAATCGATTCCTTCGCGCGCTCGACATAGCCTTCAGGGTCACGCTGGCGCAGTTCCGCAGCTTCTGCAAGGCTCAAACCGGCAGGGATATATCCGTTAAGAACATCATGCGCAGATGTTTGATCGGTGACCATATCCGGCTTAATCCCCCGGCGCACCAGTTCGGGGTAGATATCAGCCGCGTTGCCCAGCAGTCCAATGGAGAGCGGTTGTCTGAGATTAATTGCTTCGCGGATCTGATCGAGCGCCTCGTCCAGCGTACTGGCGATTGTATCGCAGTAGCCGGTATCCAGACGGCGCTGGATGTGTTGTTGGTCTACCTCAACGGCAAGCATGGAGGCGCCTGCCATTGTCGAAGCGAGTGGTTGCGCCCCGCCCATCCCTCCCAAACCCGCAGTCAGCATCCATTTACCGGATAAGTCACCGCCGAAATGCTGGCGGCCCATTTCCACGAAGGTTTCATACGTCCCCTGCACGATGCCCTGGCTGCCGATGTAAATCCATGATCCGGCGGTCATCTGGCCGTACATCATCAGCCCCTTGCGGTCGAGTTCGCGGAAGTACTCCCAGGTCGCCCAATGCGGCACCAGGTTGGAGTTGGCTATGAGCACGCGCGGTGCGTCGGGATGGGTTTTGAACACGCCGACCGGCTTGCCCGATTGCACGAGCAGGGTTTCGTCTTCGCTTAAGTTTTTCAGCGTCTCGACGATGCGGTCGAAACATTCCCAGTTGCGCGCTGCCTTGCCGATGCCTCCGTAAACAATAAGCTCGTCCGGTTTCTCAGCCACGTCCGGGTCGAGGTTGTTCATGATCATGCGCATGGCCGCTTCCTGCTGCCAACCTTTGCATGAGAGGGTCGTTCCGCGCGGTGCTCTCACTGTGCGCGGGCCACTTGCTCCTGCTGCCGTGGGAGTATCGTTGTGGGGCATAGCTTCATTGCTCCTTTACTCTCTGAATTTTGAATGTTTCTGTTTGAGTATATCGCATGGGGAGAGGGAATGAGAAATGGAGGCCTGTAATCAGCTGGGATTGCCAGGGCGACCGCGAGGGTCGCCCGTACAATACACGTTTACATGTAACACAGGCAATATGGTATTGTACGGGCGACCCTCGCGGTCGCCCTGGCAATGCGACAATGCTTCTTCTATTGACAATTTATCCCTACTCCGCCTATGCTCATATACATATTACCTATGGAGGCTTTCTTTACGTGAACATACAATCTCTTGTTATCGAAGTAGAAAAATACACACAACAACATTTACCCCAATACATCGAAGAGTTACGCGCACTCTGTGCCATCGATTCAGACAGCTACAACAAACCTGGGTTGGATGAGATGGCTCGACGGCTGGGTGAGCGGATGCGCGGGCTGGGCATGGATGTTTCCATTATCGAACGCGAACTATGGGGCGATGATCTGCTTGGTGTAATACGTGGCACGGGGCAGGGGAATATCCTGCTGCTCGGGCATATCGATACCGTCTACCCCGTCGGTACCGCGGCCGGTCGCCCGCTGCTCGTTGAGGGGGACACGATTTATGGCCCAGGCGTGTGCGACATGAAGGGCTGCATTCTCGCGGCCCTCTACGCCATTGAAGCGTTACAGGCCCTCGCCTTCCACGACTATGGCGAACTACGTTTCCTGTGTGTCTCTGATGAAGAGATCAATACGCGCCATTGCCAGGATATCATGCAGCAGGTTTGCCAGGATTGTCAGGGGGCATTCATCCTGGAAGCCGCGCGCTCGAATGGTGATATCGTCAGCGCGCGCAAGGGCAACACCGCGTACATGTTGACGGCTCGTGGACGTTCCGCGCATGCGGGCGTCGAGCCGGAGAAGGGACGCAATGCCATCGTAGAACTGGCGCACCAGGTGCTGCAATTCCAGGCGCTCAATGGCTGGCGAGAGGGCATCACTATCAGCGCGGGCGTCATCTCTGGGGGCACCGCGCCGAATGTCGTACCTGAGTTCGCCCAGGTGGAGTTCGACCTGCGCTTCCTCAGCCACGAGGATAGAATTGCGACGGAACAACGTTTTCGGGAGCTGATGGCGCAGAAGTATATACCGGATGTTGAATTGACCCTCGAGGGCGCTCCTGATATCAAAGGGCCGATGGTGCGCACGCCGGAGAGCCTGCAATTGGTCGAGCGAGCACAGGAGATCACGCACATGCTGGGCTTTTCCGTCAATCACGTACTGACGGGTGGCGCTTCGGATGCCAGTTATACATCCTCCTACGGGGTTCCCTCACTTGATGGCCTGGGTCCTATCGGCGGGCACGACCACAGTCCCTATGAATACCTGCTGCGCGATAGTATTGCGCCGCGCGCAGCTTTGCTTGCCGGGTTGATTGCTACCGTGGGGCAGGCTTAATCTTGTCCCAGACTGGTGCGTATGCTATAATCTGAGAGGAAAATGTATCTCAAAGGTGCAGAGAAATGTTAAATCTAGACCCTGATCGCGATTTAGAAGCTCGATATCAATCAATTACGACCACGCCCGATTGGTATCAGACAAATATTCCTTGCCAGGTCGGTTGTCCGGCTCATACCGACGTTGCTACATATATCGGATTGATTTCACAGGCCCGCTTCGACGAAGCATATCTTTTGAACCGCAAGTGCAACATTGTGCCAGGGGTGCTGGGACGCACCTGCGCTCGTCCCTGTGAACCGGTCTGCCGCCGCAATAAAGTCGATGGAAAACCCATCGCCATCTGCTGGTTAAAGCGCGCGGCCGCCGATCATCGCGAATACCAGCATCGCGCCGAGAAGCCGCCGATCACCAAAGAGAAACAAGTCGCCGTCGTGGGCGCTGGCTCCGCGGGCCTGGCCTGCGCGCGTGACCTGCGTGATATGGGCTATCCCGTCACTATCTACGAATCCGATGCCGTCGCCGGCGGCGTTATGGTCAACGGTATCCCGGTCTGGCGTCTTCCACGCACCGTCACCTATGAAGAGACCACCCAATATATGGCCGATATGGGTGTTGAGGTCATTTATAACACACGTGTCGGGCGCGATATTCAAGTGACCGATCTGCTCAAACAATATGACGCCGTCTACCTCGCAGCTGGCTGCTATATCTCCAATGAGTTAACCGGCCCGGATAACAAGGTTATCCCCGGGGCTGACCTTAAGGGCGTTGAGCACGGCATCAAGCTCCTGTCGAAAACCAACTTCGGCGAACCCGCCTTTATCGGCAAAAAGGTCATCGTTCTGGGTGGTGGCTTTACCGCGATGGACTGCTGCCGCACCTCTGTACGCTTCGGCGCGGATAAAGTCTATGTCCTCTATCGCCGCTCGAAAGAAGAGATGGGTTCCGACGAGTACGAAGTCGATGAGGCGGAATTTGAGCACGTCGAGTTTATATATCTCGTCTCGCAGCTTGAAGTCTTGAGCAGTGATGGCGTGCATGTCGGCGGCCTGAAAGTCATTCGCAACAAACTCGGCGATCCCGATGCCAGTGGCCGTCGCCGCCCCATTCCCGTTCCCGGCAGCGAATTTGTGATCGAAGCCGATACCGTTATTGCCGCCTTCGGCCAGTATAGCGATGCTTCCTGGATACAGGCAAAGGAACTCAAGCTCGAGGTCAACAAACGTAATGGCGTTCCACTGGTTGATCGTGAAACCTGGATGACCAACTATCCCGGCCTGTTTGCCGGTGGCGACTTTACTGATGGCTCGCGCAACCTCATCTCCGCCATTGGTGATGGGCGTGATGCCGCTATCGCCATCAATCGCTACCTGGGTGGGCAGGATAAGCCTGCCGAACCCGCGGAAGAGATCGAATTGCCGGACTACCGCCGCGGTATGGTGGACGACTACGAATCTATCCCGTTCGAGATGATGCCTGGCTTACCGCTCAAGGACCGCTATAGCAACACCCGCGAGACGGAAACCGGCTATACGCCTCAACAGGCTGTAGAGCAGGCGCGGCGTTGCCTGCAATGCCAGTTGAATATCATGATTGACCCCTCAATCTGTATTCTCTGCTCTGGCTGCGTAGACATCTGCCCTTATGACTGCATCAGTATGGAAGGTCTCTCTCGCGTCGTAAAGGGCGATCCGATGCACCAGGGTACCGAAAGCTGGCGTGGTGGAGCCGACATGATTATCGACGAGGAGAAGTGCATCCGTTGTGGGCTGTGTATTGTGCGCTGCCCCACCGACGCGATCTCGATGGTGCAATTCGAGGTGGCCAGTCCCAATGACCGCTGGACCGTGTCGAAGATCCCCGTCATCAACATTAAATAGCATGCCGAAAGGCGTGTAGGGACGCGATAAATCGCGTCTCAATGATTCTACATGAAGCCTCCCAGGTTCGAACCTGGGAGGCTTCATGTTTCTCTTCTCAATCACATAAATATCACACCACACGTAGAAGAGATGAAACAAAAAGACATGTCTTGAAACAAAATAATGCAAATCGTTACATAAAAACACACACTATTGTTCCTAGAGATCATTCTGACTTGTAAATATATAGTGTTGACAATCGACGAGGTGTCAGTTACACTTGCGCAGGGAAGAGTTTCCCATGGCAGATGCGAATGTAT
>VBHV01000069.1 GCA_005881995.1 Chloroflexota bacterium
CTCGGTCAGCAGGGCCGGATGGTGGCCCTCCGACTCGGCAAGCGCGCCGACTTTATTGGTGAAATTCAGCGCCTCGACAAAATTGGGGAAGGTAAACATGCGTTCCAGGCGGTTAATGCCATCCACGTTCACGATATGCCAGGCTGGCACCTGTGGGCGAAACTCGGCTATCTCGGCCTCTGTCACCGTCGGCTCACCTTTGCGGCAAGCGACACATTGCATTTGATGAAGTTGTTCCATGATGAAGCTCCCTGCTCGTGATGTTCTCGAAGTTGCTCATCTATTATAACACCACCGGTGGTTACCCATTGCACTCCCATAACGCATCATGTTATTGTAGAGAGTACAGATATCTCTACAATGGAGCTATAGACGCATGCTGCCACAGAAACAGAACATCCCATTCTTGCTTGGCCCGGAAGATGCTCAAAAGGCTTGCCTGCTCATTCATGGTTTTAGCGGCACCGCGGCGGAGATGCGCGGGTTGGGCGATGCGCTGGCTGTCCGGGGTATCCGCGTATCGGGCGTCGCGGTAGCCGGTCATAGTGGCGACCACGAGGTGCTTGCTCGCTCGACGCGCAAGGATTGGATAAGCTCTGTAGAAGCAGGCCTCGCTGAACTGGCAAGCTATCAACAGGTCTTCGTAGCCGGACTCTCGATGGGTGGCACGCTCTCACTGCTGTTAGCTGCCCACCATCCCCAGCGTATCACCGGCGTGATTGCAATGTCTACTCCCACCCGCGTTAGCTGGTCATGGCAGGTAAATCTTGCACGCCCATTCCTGAAATGGTTTTATCCCTTCAAAACACTCGACTTTCGCGATCCGCAGGTGCAGAAAAGGTATCTCGCCTCACAGACCTGGCTCGACCCGGGTGTCTCCATTGATTTTTCAGACCCGCAGGTCCTGGCCGCTATCAAAGGCGCGCGTTTATCTATTTCCGCGCTTGCTGAACTATCGCAGCTGGTGGCTATGGGCCGCGCAAATATTCCCAGAGTGCGTTGCCCGCTGCTGCTAATTCATAGCAAACGTGACAAAACTGTTCTTCCTTTCTGCGCCGAGGAGATCAAGCGATTAGCGATCAATGCCAGGCCAAAGACATTACACTGGCTTGAACGGTCGGATCATGTCATTACGGTTGGTCCTGAACGCGAACAGGTGTTTCTCACCGGTTCCAGCGACCTGGCAGGCGTATCGTTGCAAGTGCGAGCAGTGAGCGGATAATCGTGGCATCTACCAGCACTGCTACCGTCATGCCCACACCTATTTCTTTCGTCACGATCAGGCCGGTGAAGGTAACCGTCACAACCACAAAGAGCAGGGCGGTGAAGCTTCCCTGAGCATTTTGAAAAAAAAGAAAAGTGGTGGTATCCTCTGCGCTCTACCACACGACATCAAGGCGTTTAAATCCGCGTTGCCTGAGTACCGGGGAGTGTGAGAACGTTTGCTGAGGTGCCAGCCGCAGATTTGGCAGCCGCTGGCAGAGCGTCTCAAACGCAATCTGTCCCTGCTTGCGTGCCAGAAAAGCTCCTACACAGAAGTGAATGCCGTATCCAAATGCCAGATGGCGATTTGGTGACCGCTGCATATCAAACTGGTCTGCCTGGGGAAATTGCGTTTCATCCCGGTTCGCTGACCCGAACACCACCATGAGCAAGGTTTCCGGTGGAAACTTGATTCCCCCTACGGTCACTTCCCGGGTGGTCGTGCGAAAGAACGCGTGAACGGGTGAGTCGTAGCGCAAGATCTCCTCGATGGCCTGTGGAATGCGTTCGGGATGAGTACACAGTGTTTGCCATCTCTCAGGATGCTCAAGCAAGAGTGCAAGTCCGTTCCCAATGAGCTGTGTCGTGGTTTCGTGACCCGCTATTACCATACTGGTGAGCAAATTTGCGAATTGTGTATCGTCAAACGGCCTTTCTCCTGGTGGCGTCTCAAGCAGATCACTAATCAAATCTTCTCTAGGAGCTCTTCTTCGCTCGTTGACGAGCTGTATAAAATAGTGCTGGAATCTAACAAAGTCGCGAGCGTACTCTACTTGCTGCTCCTCCGGCAGTGGGGAGTTGACGAGCATTGACGTACGGTCGCTCAACTTTTTCGTTGAGGCCATGTCTTCTTTAGGAACCCCAATCAGAAAGAGAGCGACTTCAAGGGGAAGGGGATAAGCTAACTGTGAGATTAACTCGGCTTTGTGGTCATTAATAAAGGCGTCTACTAATGAGGTCACGACCTCTTTGATGAAGGGCTCCAACTGCTTAATGCGTTTCGGAACAAATGCCTTGCTCACTGCGCTGCGAAACCGGGCATGTTCTTTTCCATCGCTATCGACTACATTCGGGACGAGTGGGTACCCTTTGCTCAGTTCTGCAAACACGGCAGGGGAAAATCCTACCACAGGACGCAAAGCGTCCTTCGATGAAAAGACGTCCGGCTGGTTTAAAATAGTCAGAATATCATCATATCCGGTGACAACCCAGGTGTTGAGATCAGGACTGAAAAAGATAGGTTCTTCTCTACGGGCACGCGTATAAAAAGGATAGGGGTTTTCCAGTTGCTCACCGTGTAAGGGGTGGTAGGATGCTCCAAGAGAACCTTCGTTTGTTTGGACCATGTTGGTCGGCCTTTCTCGCTTGGTGTCATTGGCTAAAAGTTTTCACTGTTCACACGCTGCTTCTCATCGGGGATGTCCGCGTGCATACAAGTAGCTAACACAGGGAATGTGTTCAGCTATATAGCGAATCTGATGAATATCCTGGTTCATTATAGCACAAATGTGTTACATAAGATTAGAAGTATTTCCAGGTTTTTGGACAGAAGAGTATTTCGAGTATCAGCAAGCATTTCTCTACATGGAATCGCCTGGCGGCAGCGTGTGAGTCCAATACCGTCTTGCGGCCCTTTCTGTATTATTCAGAGGAGAGCAGTAGCTGCGCAGTCATATGGTCAGTGACCAGAATATTTGCGAGGCCAGCCTTCAGAGTAGCACGAATGGCGGGAACATATGCAGGACCTCCTCCTGAGACAAGAATCACTTGTGCGCCTTCTTTTCTGATTTTCTCTTTCAGAGAAGGAATAGCATAACCTGTGAGGTGGTATGGCGGCGGTTCCATCAGTTCGTTAATGCAGCGCCCTTCAGCATCAAAAACCCAGTGGTTGATATCCACGACTGGATGGAACGCCTCCATCGAATCGATCTGTTCCCTACTGAGGATTCCTCTCATTACTACTTCATCATTTGTATGTGGGGTCCAGAGTCCTATCATGAACACATTTGCTTTTTGACTGAGCTCGATTGCCTCCCATGTTATAGAGAGATTAGCATTCAGTTCCATGATCGCCTCTGACGAGACTAGCGGTGTGTGCGGCATTAATGCAGGAATACAAAACCATGCGTGTGAAGCGCCATACGCCTGGGCAATGTCATATGCAATCAGATTCGCATCGCCAAAACTCGTACGGGCCTCGACGAACCCGATAGTAGACACGACACGTAAATGTGGTAGTGGTCTGGTTGGTTTTAAGTAACGGACAACATTGCGCATGAATGTTTTCCCACCAGAGACACCAAGAATATCTGAGTCCGTGAGTAATTGATCAAGGTAGTCGGCGGCGGCGTTTCCAATCTCGGCTACAACTTCATCGAGAGTGCCATCAGCTTTGATATTGTCGAAGTTACGGCCGGGAACGAGCACTAAATCCTCCAGGTTAAGCTTCCTACGCACCTCGCGGGAAAGGTTGCGCAAATAGCCTGTGCGAAGATCGGGAACGATAGAAATACGAACAATTCCCCGCTCTTTCGCCTTTTGTAAGGCCTTACTCACAGTCTGCCTGGAGCAAAACTCCATCTCAGCAATCGTTTCCTGTGAATGCCCATCTTCGTAATACATATAGGCGATTTTGCGCAAGAACTGCTCATCGCCAATCAATTTTGCCTCTGAAGTACTTACTTGTGGTGTATCTGATGGCATGTGGTCCAATTCCTTTCCGCCAGCGAATGATGTAACCATCCTTAAAGAAATCAGGATGCTCAGAATTTCTGAATCAAATACCCGCCGTTTTCTCTTCCTCTGTTTTTGTCAGGCGTTTCTGCTTTTGCCGAAAGTATACGGCATATTTCCGCATAGCGCAAGTATACCAACAATTTGCTGTATCGAGTACTTCTGGCATGCTCGCTAACATATGGACTCTCTTCTCTTCATAGCGCGCAATTCGTTTTGCATCCTCGAGAAAGTAGCAGGATGCTACTGAAATCGTGAAACAGCACATATGGCTCTATGTGCACATTTTACTTAAAGGCCCGTATTTCTTTATGGTAAGCTTACAATTGTCTATTTTCTAAGGAATATCTTGCAAGCCTCCGTTTCGTTTGGAAATGTTTACAGATGTCCATTATCTAAGGACTTTCTTGAAAATGCTACATTTTTAGCTGTTTTTCTGAAATGTATAGTTTTTTACCAATTTTATGATACACTCATCTAAGGAATACCTAATTTGAATCGGCAACCAGATAACATGAGAGGTATTCCAATCTGCAAGAAAGAATGGACAAACTCAGTGCTGAAGAGTATCGCGCCGACAAAAAAAGAGCAAACCATGGCTGCACGAATTCTGTTCAAAGTCGAGAAGGAGCGCGTTCTTGTCCCTGTTGGAGAACCTTGTCCCTTTGGATGTAAATATTGCTATACGCGAGGAGGGGAGGTTGGGCTATCGAAAATCAAAGCGGAGAATGTTCTCCTCCAGTTTCAAAACTTTGCGTCTACTACTCAATTCGAGACAATTCAGTTCGGCTACGACGGTGATCCGTTTGCACGTCCCGAACGCGGTATCGCGATGCTCCAGGCATTGGCACTGATGAACAAACATGTGAACTTTAGCACGAAAGCATTGCTGACAGGTTCCACCCTCGAGGCGCTGAGCGATATTCGCCGCCGCATGGAAGCGGCTAGAACGACATTAAGTGCCCTGGTTTCTCTCAGCTGCTGGGATTCTGCTCCTGCTGTGGAGCCTCATACTCCATCCCCCGCTGAGCGCATGCTGACCGTGGCAAATCTCAAGCATATTGGTATCCCCGTGTTCATCGCGTTGCGGCCCGTATTGCCGCACATTACCGATATGGAATATGAGCGTGTCGTGGCTGAAGGAATCCTCGCCGGCTGTGAGGGATTCATTGTGGGACCGCTCTATGCCGACGCGCGTGGGCAGTTCGTACGCTTCATCCCGCCTGCGGTCCTTGAGACGGTCCCCAGCCGGACCTGTACGGTCTCCTGGTCTGCCCACGCGCCCACCTGGACTCGCTACGAGGACCCAAACCGCCTTCAGGGGTTGATCCAGATGATTGAGCGGCTGGGAGGGCGAGCCTTCCAGTCTTCAGCAGATGTCATGATGCTGGTGCAACAGAAGGAGGCAGTGAGGTGATCGAGGTCGAGCTGAAATTTGAGCTGCTCCCAACATCAAGGCCTCAGCTCAAGGAACAATTCGCGACGATGCAATTCGCGCGTCGCCTGAGGAACTCGGACACCTATTACGATACGCCAGGGTTTGACCTGCTGAGTCAGGCAGTTTTTGTGCGTGTGAGAAATCATCTGCAGCTTGAATTCAAGTTCAATGAGCAGGCAGCGCCAGCACATATTCAAAGTACGGAGCGTACCTTCCCTTTGATGCCAGAACCGCGCCAGGCGGAAGAGATGAATGCCCTGTTCTCCCGATTTCTGTCCTGGTGGCACTCTGCACGCACTGTCGAAGAGGCGCTTTGCCGAAATGGCCTGATTGAACTGGCGCATATCGAGAACCGGAGAGTCCAATACACCCATGGGAACTTGGTCATTTACGTGGATCAGGTGGAAGGGTTGGGGGAGTTCGTAGAAATCGAAATGCAGTGCGAAGAGGGAAGCGATACGCACCAGGCGGTAGCGCAGGTGCAAGACCTGGCTGCCGGTTTTGCTGCGCGGCAAGTGCGCGTTGGGTACGTTGAACTTTGGCTTCAAAAATATTATCCGCAAGCCTACCGAAGGGGGAAATATCACGAATAGCGTTCTTCTTTGCTGGAAGGACGCCAAGCAAAGGAAAGGAGAGCGTATGAACGTGGTGGTGACTCTGTCATTGGAGCTGCTGCGCCTTCCGACCAGGGGGCGGTTAGCGCTGGTCCTCGGCGCACTCGTCGTGAGCCTGGGCCTCTATGAACTGGCATTTCCGACGACCTACCTCGGCGGTGTGCTGATGGTGCCCCTCATCCTCTCCGCCTGGCTCTTTGAATGGCAGGGGGGACTACTATGCTTCGCGATCATCACGCTGATTCTGGGAACAAGCTATGGGATAGCTCTTGGCGATACATTCTGGTCGTCTGCCTGGTTTGTTCCATTCGTGTCTGGAATGCTGTGTGGACTAGTCGTGTGTCTGGCGGTGGGGGTTCTGAGGCACGTGAGCGATGCGCTTCAGGGCGCTCAGCACAAAATTGTACGCGCCGAGAAGGCATATCAGCTAGAGCATACGTTGAACGAGTCAAGAGATCAGGCACTGCAGAACCTCAATCATGAATTGCTCACCCCATTCACGCAGATTCAGGGATATCTGGAACTGCTGGAAACCTATCAGGAACAATATAATGCCGAGACAC
>VBHV01000727.1 GCA_005881995.1 Chloroflexota bacterium
GGTTGTCTTCATCTCGGTGCTATTTATGCTGCCAACATCCCTTCCCATTACGCCCCTTGGCTTCAACTACACACCTGTGGTAGTACTGGGCGTGCTCGTGCTTGTCACCATCTGGTGGCTTGTCAGTGCACGTAAGTGGTTTAAAGGACCGATTATTCAAGGCTCGGAGGTTGAACTGGCTGCCATTGAGCGCAGCGTCGGCGAAACACACGTCGTCGAAGGCGCTGCTGGCGGTGGCAAATAGTACTGGCAAATAGCGCTTGCCTTCAGTCGGTGACATGAGTCATTCCATTTGGGGTGACTCATGTCCCACTAATCTGGCTACACAGGCTCGATGACATGCTGGCGGTACATTTCCTGAATGATTGCAGTGACAAATGTCTGCTCAAGCTCACGCAGGCCGTCCTCCTGCTCACCTCCCAGCAATGCAGCAACCTCGGCAGCAATCTCGCGCACCCGGTGTTTGCCATCGATCCTCTCAAAAAGCGGTAGAGAGGTGATAGGCATATTGGTTTGCTTCTTCGGAATGCCCGCTTCCTCGTGCACAATTTGCACGAAAGTCTGCAAGAGGTTATCACGCTCCTCCATCGAAATGGTGTAACGCATACCGGCGGCGAAGCGCGGGCGGCTCATGCGTAGACTGCTGCATCACATTCTCATGTGCCTGCTCCAGTATTGCGCTATCCAGGTGATCGTAAATCGTTTTGACCTGGGATGAGCTAAAGCCCCCCATTTCTTGCAGTTCGAGAGGCTCCTGACTGGAAAGGCCAGCAGCAAAGCCCGCGGTAAGCAGAATAAAAGCCTGGCGGATAGATAAATTCGAACTGGAATCCATGAGTTGCTTCGCCTGCCAAAACCAGGCGTCCTGGTTGCGGTGCCCTTTATACCAGTGCACCGCCATCTGCAAAAAGCTCTGGAACTTCCCCCTGTATTGCTCTTCGTACCAGTTCATCACCCAGTTGGTTAGCTGCGGATCGCTAAGGGCGGTATTGATAGCCAGGGCGGCTTGCAGACCACCATCCATTGCCAGGGTCACTCCCGTTGACAAAATTGGATCGACGAAGCAGGCCGCGTCACCTACTAAAAGATAACCAGGCCCCTGGAAACTCCGGCAGATGTATGACCAGTCGCTCTGCGTATACAACGACTCAGATTCGATGTGCGCGTCCCGCAGTAGGAAGCTAATCTCAGGCGTAGCAGCCAGCGTGTCCAGGTAAAACTTGCGGCGACCTTCCTGGTTAATCCCCTGGGCCAGCGAGGCGTCTGTCACCAGCCCGACACTAAATAACGTGTCCCCCAACGGGATATACCAGATCCAACCAATATCGACCGTCACCACAAAGATATTTCCCTGACTTTGGGGTGAAAGATCATGCACATACTCTACAAGTGGCTTTCCGCCGCGAAAATAAGCATATAATGCGATATTGCGCAGCGGCCGGTTGAACCTGCGAAATCGCATGGAGCGGCCCATGATCGCGCCCTGCCCGGAAGCATCCACACAGAAGCGACTGCTCACCACCTGCAATGCGCCCGTTTCGTCCACGTACCTCACGCCCGTGACCCGCCCGTCTTCGTGCAATGCCTGCGTTACTCTACAACCCTCCTGCACCCGCGCTCCGCACTCGCGGCTGTGTTCAAGCAGAAGCGTATCAAAGCGAGCCCTTTCTACCTGGTACGCGTGGGTGGTATCATCGATCATCTCGGAAAAAGAGATCGTCCATGGCTGCCGCGTTTTGCCCCATACATACGTGGCTCCCAGTTTATGCACGAAATTAGCCTGCTCAACCTTATCCAACACTCCGAGCCGCTGCATAACACGCGATGCGAGCGGCAGAAGCGACTCTCCTATATGGTGCCGGGGAAAGTGCTCCTTCTCCAGCAGGAGGACACGGCGCCCCCACTGGGATAACAATGTTGCCACTGTAGACCCTGCGGGGCCGCCTCCGATCACTAGAACATCATAGTCGTGCATCGACTTCTCCCTCCTCCTGGTGTGGCTTCATCAGCATATCCAGGCCATTGAGTACAGCCATGCAGTAGCTCCTCCTAACAGGAAAAATAA
>VBHV01000070.1 GCA_005881995.1 Chloroflexota bacterium
GGTAATTTTGGAGGGTAGAGAAGTGAATCCACCTCGACATCAATCAACGCGCCGTCTTCCCATTGTACTGGTAATAGACGACAATCCCGCTATTCGCGACATGGTTTCCTGGGCATTGGAACTGGATGACTACGAGGCAGCAGAAGCATCTGATGGGCTGGAGGCATTGGCCTGGATCGATAATGCAGCCCGCGAGGGCCGCTTCCCCGCGGTGATTCTCCTCGATCTTGCCATGCCCAGCATGGATGGTAATACTTTCCTGGAACGGCTTGTCGCACAATGGGAACAGACTCGTCCCATACCTCCTATTGTCGTGATTACAGCAGCCCACGATGCATCGAATATGCCCACAGCATATATCAAAGGCGTTGTTCTCAAACCCTTTCACGTCCGTGATTTACTCGATGTCGTGCATAATTTGATGACATAATCATGCTCTAATAATCCACCCCACCAAAAGTACTCTTTCTCATTTCCCCCCCCGCTCAAAACCACCGAAAGCTCTGATGCTGACGTTCAAGTAAGTTAGGACATCTTGTAGAGATTCTATTAGGAATTCCTGTTGAAAGAGGCATTGTATGAAATCGCGGACAGTATATCCAATTGTAGTTGTACCCATCGTCAGTATCATACTCATTGTAGCATTATTAGTACTTTACCTCTCTCCCTTTACCCATGCTACACCGCCTGCCAGGCGCATTGCCTTAGCAAACGCAGCCTCGTTGTATACCAGCAAAAGTCAAATTGTATCAGCTACATCGGCGAATCAATCTATCTCTCTAGCCATTGGCTTGAATCTGCGCAACCAATCCAACCTGGCCAGCTACCTGCAGCAGGTATCATCACCGACCTCTCCGCTGTATCGTCACTATCTCAACCCTGCGTCATTCGCGGCTTTGTTTGGCCCATTGCCACAGAGCGAAACAGCGATCGTCAATTATTTACGCGCTCAAGGTTTCACCATCACCGCCACCTATCCCAATCATTTACTGGTAGATGCAGTCGGCACGGTAGCCAAGGCTGAGCAGGCATTTCAGGTGCAGATCAACAATTACCGCTCAACCACCGGGCACGAATTTTTTGCCAATGACAGCAATCCTTCACTGCCCGTCGATATTGCCCCACTTATTGCCTCGGTAAGCGGCCTGGATAACACCGTACAGTATCAACGCCATCCTCTCACTTCCAGTGTCAACGTCACCTTGAAAAGTCAAAGTTCAGCATCGGTCGCCTGTCCACAGCCTGGCTCTACAAACCAGCCTACCTCCTATACTCCATCGCAAATCGCCACCGCTTACGATTTCACAAAACTCTACAATGCAGGCGTACTGGGCGACGGTCAGAGCGTGGGACTGCTCGAACTGGATGGATTTTCGCCCAACGATATCGCTGCGTACACCTCCTGTTTCGGCGGCAATCATACCGTCATCAAATCCATCCCTATCGACGGCTATAATGGGGCAGCAGGAATCAACGCGGCGGAGGTCGAACTAGATATGGAGATGGTGCTGGGGCTGGCTCCTCATCTCTCCTCGCTGCGCGTCTATGAAGCCGCTAATGCTCTGCCATCCTACAACGATGCGTGGGCGCGCATCGTCAGCGATGTTGTACCTGTTGTCAGCACGAGCTGGGTCTTCTGTGAGCAGAACGCGGGTTTGGCCAATGAAATTTCGCAAGAAAATATCTTTTTCCAGGCAGCCGCCGCGCAAGGTCAGACTATCCTCGCTGCCAGCGGCGATCTTGGTGCGAACGGCTGTTACAACCCGCAGACAGGAGCGAACGGTCAGCCCGCCGTTGATGATCCCGCCTCGCAGCCCTATGTTACCGGCGTTGGTGGCACAACCCTCCACCTCAACTCCGATAATGGCTACCTCTCCGAGCAGGTATGGAATGACCGTACTATTAACAATGGAGCGAGTGGCGGTGGCGTCAGCCAGGTATGGCGTATGCCCACGTGGCAGCAGGCCCCAGGAGTCGCGAACGCCTACTCAACAGGTTTTCGCGAAGTGCCGGATGTCTCTATCAATGCCGATCCTCAGACAGGCTATGATGTCTACTGCACAGCAGGTGGCTGCGCCAACCACGGATGGATGGTCATCGGCGGCACATCCGCATCCGCGCCGGTCTGGGCCGCACTAATCGCCCTGGCAAACGAGAACTCTCTCAAGGTCAATGGGTTCATGGTGGGTTTTCTCAATCCCAGCCTCTATAACATCGCGCACGGCGCATCAGGCACTTCTTATGCTCTGGCCTTTCATGATGTTCAGCCCGTGCCGGGCGGCATCAACAATAATGACTATGTGGGCAATAGTGGTACCTATCCCGATGCCACCGCGTATGATCTTGCAACTGGCCTCGGCTCATTTGACGCCTACAATCTCTCGCAAAACTTGAATTTGCTTGGCCAGGCCTTACCGCAGGCCAACGTCCCCACCAGCACAAAGTGGTACTTCGCTGAAGGGCGCGCGGGTGGCTTCTTCCAGGAATTCCTCACGCTGGAAAACCCCAACCCCGTTCAAACGGCGCAAGTGCAGGTGCAATATCTCTTCGAGGGCGCAACCGGACCTGCTATTACGCATGATGTCAAGCCGCAGAGCCGTTATACCGTCAATGTCAACGGCGACCTGCGCTTCCCCTATAACGGGGTAGGACATTCTCTCTCAATGATCGTCACCTCGACCAACGGAGTCGGCATCGTCGCCGAACGTCCCATGTACTTCTCATGGCACGGCATCAATAGTGGCACCGATGCGCTGGGTTCCACCAAACTCGCCCAGGATTTCTATTTTGCCGATGTAGAATCCGAGCGCAACTATTCCAGCTTCGTCACCATTCTCAACCCGCCAGGTAGGAAGACCGCCAATGTCAGCGTGACTTATATCGCAAATGGGTCGCAGCTCGGTACGAAAATGCTTTCTGTACCTCCGGGGCAACGCGGCACCACCTATCCACAGGCCATCGGCATTAACCGGCAGGCCGCCATGTACGTTCACTCAGATCAGCCTGTCGTTGTGGAACGCCCCATGTACTTCACAACCGCGCGCTCGAATATCGCCGGCCCGGTAACCGGTGCGGCAACTGTTGTCGGCGCCCAGGCCCCCGGTACGGACTGGCTCTTCGCCGAAGGCTATACCGGCGCGAATTTCCACGAATACCTCGTGCTGGCGAACTTCGATCCCACCGTCACCGCCAACGTGACGGTCAAACTTGAATATAGTAATGGAGCCGTCAATCCCACCACTGTGGCTGTCGGGCCGCAATCGCAATACATATTCGATGTCAACGCCGCCTCCGCCGCGTTTCCACAGAGTACGACCGAGTTATCAGCAGAGATAACGTCCGACGCACCCATCGTAGTGCAGCGCCAGGAATACTTCCGCTTTAATGGCAATATCCCTGGCGGTACCGATGACATCGGTGAGCATGGCCCCGCCAAAACCATCTACAGTTTCGCCGAGGGGTATACGGCCAGTGGATTCACCGAATTCCTGACCCTCCAGAATCCCACTACCACCAGCGAAAATGTCGCCGTTACTCTCTACATGCAAAATAGCATCATCTCGCAACAGGTCGTCACTGTAGGCCCACAGACACGTGTCACGCTCAACATCAATAGCATCGTCGTCCCCATAGCCAAGGCCAACCCTGCCGCGACCTATGAGGTATCGATGGCCGTCTGGGCCGCCAGTGGGACCATTGTCGCCGAACGCCCGATGTACTTCAATTTCCATAATATGGCGTGGGGTGGTACTGACGTAGTGGGATTTACAGGGTGAGGCAAGAACTCATGGGTAACTGGATATGAAAAGTAGTGCCTTCTCCAGCAATACCCTGGCTTTCGATCCAGATTTTTCCACCCATGGCTTCGATGAGGCGGTACGAGATGTATAGCCCCAAACCAGAACCCGGTGTAGAGCTACTCCTGTCCCGCTCCAGGCGTACAAAACGTTGGAAGACGCGCGACTGATCCTGCGGCGCAATGCCTTTGCCCCTGTCAGTCACGCTGATGATGACAGTGGAATGGGAATCGGTGGTAATCTGCGCAGCAAATGCTATGGGTGTAGGCGGCGGCGAGTATTTTAGGGCGTTTATGCTGATATTGAGAAGCACCTGGCGCAGTCGTCCCGGGTCGGCTCGCACATGAAGGTCAGGTGGAATGTGGAGATCGACCTCTCGCTGTTCTTGTGTCACACGCGGTTCAAGCAGGTTAAGGACACTCTGTATCATCTCCTGGATCGAGACGTTTTCCATCTGTGCGGGATCTATGTCTGCATCAACTTCCAAACGACTGGCATCCATGACATTACTGAGAAGCATCACCAGTATATCGCAGCTCCGCCGCGCCTTTTGTAGGTATTCCCAGCGCTTCTGATGTGGAAGCTGGTCATGAAGTTGTGCCATCAATTCGAGGTAGCCCTGCACGGCAGTGAGTGGCGTACGCAGTTCGTGTGAAGCCGACATCAGAAACTGGTCTTTGAGCTCATCAAGCTCTCGCAGATGTTGATTGGCCCTCTGCAATTGCTGGTAGAGCTGTTCAACTTCTTGAAGCCGTTGTCGTTCCTGGGGGAGGAGTTCGTTCCCCTGTATAGAAAGCAAATAGCGAACAGCGACCAGTATACTGACGAGAGCGGTCAATACCAGTAGGAAGAGCACTTTTGCATTATCACCTATCACCTGGCTGCTCAGCGTTAGTGCCAACAGGATGCTGATCGGTGCTATGTACTTCATTCATACCTCGGATATTCCACCATAACCATTTTTCCCTGAATGAAAACCATCAGTCCCTGTTAGTATACTCTAATGCATTCATGTTTGTCACCTCTTTTACCCTAAAGTATCCTAAGTGGAAGTGCTATATGGCCGGTGGCTCCAAAATGAGGCGGTATTTTTCCTCGCTTTCACGATCCTGCGCAGTTCTCATCCCATCATAGGAACTCCCAGGCTGCTTCGTGTCCAACCAGCCATGCTGCTTGCTCTGGTAGCATGAGGGGTCTACTCATGCAAACGTAGGCCTGGTGGGGATCATTGATGGCTGAGAACCAGCGCTCGCCAGGGCGTAAGGGGAAATTACGCATCTGATCTCTCAGATTCACAGATGTATCAAGGGAGATTTTCACCAGATCACAGGTCACAGGCTGAGACGACACGATGATTCCCTGTTGGAGTATGTGGCTGAGGGCTTTCGCATGTTTGCGCGCGCTGACCGTATGCAGGAGTTGCACCATAAGTAGTACCTCGTGGGTCTCCTCGTTGACGCGACGACCAATGAGCAAATCGCCTGTCTTTTTGCAAAATGCTTCTATGGTGGTCTGTGCCGCCTCTTCCTGAGAAACAGAACAAACAAATTCAATCAAGGCGGTCATCGTGGGTCTCCTTACCGCGAACAAAACCGTGCGACAACTCATCGTCGCTGTCAGGTTCGTGGAGTGAGCCACGACGCGAGCAACAAGCATTTTCTCGGCAAGGATTGCCGTGAACGGCTTGCTGATCTCGATACGTTCATTGCAGCCTGTCTGACTGCGAAGCAGTCTTCCTTGCA
>VBHV01000071.1 GCA_005881995.1 Chloroflexota bacterium
GCCAGCTGGCTGATATGCACCAGTCCGTCCGCCCCTCCCAGGTCCACAAAGGCCCCGAAGTTGGCGAGATTGCTGACGATGCCACGTCGTACTTCCCCTGGCTTCAACTCGTCAAGGAGCTCCTCGCGACGGCGCTGCCTCCACTCCTGGACGGCCAGGCGCTCGGAGAGGATCAGGCGGTTGCGCGCGCGATTGATCTCGATGATTTTGAGCTGGAGCTCTTTATCTTTCATACTCTGGAGCTTGGCCGCCGTCTCCTGATTATCACCGCCCTGCGCCACTTCCTCGCGCTTGAGGTTCAAAATCTGGGAGATGGGGACGAAGCCGCGAATACCGGCGACATCGACAATTAAGCCCCCCTTATTGTAATCGATGACCCTGGCCCTGAGCAGTTCGTTATTCTTGTACTGCTCTTCAGCGACGCGCCACTGGCGCTCCGCATTTGCCCGCTTGAGAGAGAGCAACGCGTGCCCATCTGGTGTTTCTGGCTGGATGACATAGACGAGGACTTTGTCATTCAGGTGCAGGTTTTCAAAAGACCAGTCGCCACTCGCGGGTAACTCTCGCGTGGAGAGGACGCCCTCCGACTTGAGACCAATATCGACCAGGATCTCATCCTGGTCAATACGCACGATTACGCCATCGACTACATCGCCGCGCTTGATATTGATGGGAGTGGTAGATGCCGCGAGCAACGCTTCCATTTCGTTGAAGTCGTTCATCTCTTCGGGGCTGCTGTTGTTTTTCCCTTGTTCGTCGTTTCCTTCGTACATTGTCTGTACCCGTCCACTTTTAAGATTTGCCGCTGGCATTGTCGAAAGGTCGCCGTGCTTGTGTGCTTGCATGGGTAAAATACCCCCTTCGATCCACGGTTATTTCCCATCCATTGAACGCCCGCCATTTCTGGTAGATGTGCTCTGTTTTTCGTTCGTCTGGTAGCTGTTCATCTGCTGCAAAGGGACGAAATGACTGCACACCGGGACCCTTGGGGATACGTCATTGGACTTGGGCTTATCGGAGGAGGCTGCTCTGGCTGGGATTGCTTCCGCGTTTTCGGTCTCGGCTGGTTCTTCTTTTGCTGAGACCGACCAAAATTCGACAACAAACGGTGTCCTAAAAACGGTGCTACGAAACACTGCTCGCAGACAGGTAAGCCGTGATACGGACATAATAAGAGCCTGAGCACAGTATACCCCCCACTCGATGCTCTAATTATACCAAAAGCCTTCCATGAATGCAAGACAATACACAACCTATTTAGCAGATTGCTCCGATGTTTATTTATCTGCCATATTGTATCATACGTTTGCAAGCGGTTCCAAATGCAGTAATGCTACAATAATTTTATGGATATAAGGAAGAGTAACGAAGTTCTGCTAGCGCTGCGTGCCCGTCTGAAGCCAGTGGAACTCGCCAATGAATTGATAGATGCGCTTGAAGGCCATCGCCCACTTGCTCGTAAGGCAGCGGTATTGATAGGACTTTTTGAGCAGGAAGAGGAACTCTACCTCGCGTTTATTCGCCGTGCCACCACGCTGCGCTCACATAGCGGCGAGATAGCCTTTCCTGGCGGCTCGGTTGACTTGACCGACGCCTCTCCGGTGGAGACGGCGCTGCGTGAAGCGCAGGAGGAGATCGGGTTGGATCCATCCAGGGTAGAGGTACTTGGCATTCTGCCACCTGTGTTTACGGTGGTCAGCAACTTCTTGATTACACCGGTGATCGCCTATTTACCCCAGGGACCCGGTACCTTGCAATTGCAGGCGAGTGAGGTTGACGAAGTGCTGCTGCTACCTTTATATGCCCTGGCCGATCCTACTATTCATCACACCGAGGAGTGGACACGCGGTGGTGTGGCGCGCACCGTTTATTTTTACGATTATGGGCCATATCGTATCTGGGGCGCAACCGCGCGCATGCTTAATGCGCTGTTGGAATTGTTGAATACTCCATAAGTCATAGTTCCCTTGATTCTTTTCGTTCGTTGAATACAATAGAAGATGTGGTTACACATATTTGCTTGTCGTCTCTCCTGTAGCGCGTTTCCTGTAGATTGTTTTGTGAAGCGGTTGGGCTTTGGTCCCCCAGTGGAGAAAACTGTGACGTTGCCAACACCTGATGCTCAGTCTTCAAGATTTCTGTCTCAACACACACAACCTACTCCTGCTATTCCTGCTACTCCGTCTACTCACTCGATGCCTTTTGCTCCCCTTTCGTCGACTCCTCCGATGCCATCTGAGTCTGTGACAGAACCATCTGAGATGTATGCGCGTAGGCACGCCACTGAGTTTGCCGGGCATTCCTGGGATCTCGCGACTGGTGGCTTGAAGACCTTAACTGCGAAACGTGAACTTCCTCCGCGCCCTGGGAGACGTGTCGGCGAGCCGACGGCTTCGGCATCGGTACAGCGTAGTTATACGTTTGCCCTGGTGATCCTGGCATGCGTCGTGGTCATGCTAATAAGCGGGGGCATTGTCTTATTTGTGCTGCTCCAGCCCTGATGAAACGGGCCGATTTGCTTCATCGGGGGATATAAGCAAGGGAGGCTGCTACGAATATACTGCTGGGACGCCATGTAGCGTGGTGGCGTTGCGAACGGCTTTAACGATAGCGCGCGCTAACGTTGTTGCGGCTGCTGCTCCGATAGCGCTGGTTTGCGATACTGCTATGGACGAGCCATGCAGGATTTGTGAACCTGGTCCCAGCGCAAGCGCAAACACAGTATCTCCATCAAACATAGTATGCGCAGGATGAATAGCCTGTGCCATCCCATCGTGTGCCATTTGCGCGACTTTATTGGTCTGCTCTTTGGTCAACGCGGCGTTGGTGGCGACAACGGCAATAGTTGTATTGCCAAAGGGATTACCTGCCAGGAAATCTGGGCCGTCAGAGCGGCGCGTGCCCGCGATAACCGTTTGTGCCCGCGGGTCAACTATGTCACCCACGGCATTGACGACGACGATTGCGCCAACCAGTGTGCCATCAGAAAGCAACATGCTGGCTGAACCAAGCCCGCCTTTCGTCATGAAGTTTGGTCCGGCCATCTTGCCTACTGTAGCGCCTGTGCCCGCGCCAACTGTGCCCTGCGCAACCGGTTCACTGCTGGCTTGTTCGCATGCGCGGTAGCCTGCGGAGGCATCGGGACGAATACTGGCCGGGCCAAATGCCAGGTCGAAGATGGCGGCTGCCGGGACGATTGGTACGCGCGCGACGCCTGTGTCGTAGCCGATGCCGCGTTCTTCCAGGTAGAGCATGACACCGCTCGCCGCATCGAGTCCGAAGGCGCTGCCGCCAGTAAGCACGATGGCGTTGACACCTTCAACGAGGATCATGGGGCGCAGCAGGTCGGTTTCGCGTGTGGCGGGCGCACCGCCGCGTACATCGACGCCGCCCATAGCGGGTGTGTCGCAGAGGATAACGGTGCAGCCTGTGCCTGCCTCAAGGTTGGTGTCGTGCCCCACACGAATGCCGGGGATATCGGTGATGTCGTCGTGCATACTTATTTTTGTAGCCTCTCTAATTCCCGCGCCTTCTCTTCAGCAGGTTTGATGACTTTTTCCTCAAGTGAGGCAAGCAGGTCTGTCAATCCTTTGTAATGGTATCCTGGAAGGACCCAGGGATATTGTTTAAAGTCGGGGAACAGGTTGTACAATCTTCTCATTCCATTGAGGAGCGGCTGTACGGGTACAACCGTTTTTGGTAGAATAGCCCGCAGTTCTTGTGAAATGCTTTTGTAGGGTGAGAGATCCGCAATGATAAAGCGGGCGATATGGGCAAGCGTCCTTACTTTCTCCGAAAAATCGCGACTCAGAGGTTGTTCGAAGTTGAATAAGATGGGCGAATAATGCCGTTTGCGCAGTTCATCCCTTATTGTCTCAAGTATGGGTTTACGCTCGGGCGTAAAACGCCCCATGATCAATACAACATTGGAAGTAATGGTGTTGACGACTTCGCCGATGCTTTTGTTGTTCAGGAGCAAATAGATGAACTGTGCTATATCCAGGGTGTCCACCGCAATGGCAGGCTCATTGGAGAACGTGATAATCAGATTTGTCTGATTTGCTCCTTCCAGGTGTACATCCCAGGCGGAAAGTCCGCAGACGGAGCATCCCGTTAAGTTTGCCTTTCTTAGATTTGTTTCGACTAGAATGGCGTAGTTCAGTACAGCCTCGTTCAGATTTGCTCCGGTCAAATCGGTCTCTCTCAAAATAGCCATCGTCAGGTTTGCCGAAGTAAGCTCGGCACCGGCAAGCCTCGCTGCTGTTAGGTCGGCTTTCCAGAGCCTTGCAGCCGTGAGATTAGCCCTGCTGAGGTCCGCAAAGGTGATATCTGCGAATCCGAGATCGGCCTTATGGAGATTGGCTTCGTGGAGATCCGCCTCTAAGAGCGTTGCTCCAAACAGATTGGCCCCTTGCAAGTCTGTCGAGGCAAGATCAGCTCCATTGAGGTTTGTCGCGCTCAGATTGACTGCTTGCAAATTTGCGCCGGCAAGACCTGCCTCGTGGAGGTCCGGTTGTATGTCAGGGTTCTTTTTTCTCCATTCGTTCCAGGGAATAGATCCCTGCTTGAGAATACTGAGTTGTTGCCGATTCGCCATTCAGTTGCCTCTGGGTTATAATTCACATCAGTATAGCACAATATCAAATCCTATCATTGCTTCGTGCTTGTTGTGACCTGCAATGACTATCTATTATCGTAGTTGTAGAGAAAAGGGTTGTTCACCGGGAGCAGAAAGGGGCAAAACGATGGCTGCTGATCCTCGTGGATTGTCGATGAGCGTCGAAGAATACCTGGAGCTTGATCGCAACAGCCTTGATACGCGCTACGAATACATCGATGGCTATGTTTATATGCTGGCTGGAGGCACTGCCGATCATTCTACCATAGGTATCAACGTTATTACCTTGCTGCATCGTCTGTTGCACAGCAGTTCATGCCGGGTGTACAACTCCGATTTACGTGTGCGTCTCTCAAAAAAACGGTTTGTCTACCCGGATGTCACAGTTAGCTGCGACCCGCGAGATCGCGGAAAGATCGATATTGTAGAGTATCCACGCCTGATTGTTGAAGTGCTATCTCCAAGTACAGAAGGCTATGATCGCGGCAGAAAGTTTTCTTATTATCGCGCATGCCCTGTTTTACAGGAGTATGTCCTGATTGATGCACAGAGGCAGGCGGTGGAGGTCTTCAGACGAGAAACAGAAAACCTGTGGACGCTGCACCCCTTTGGTCCGGGCGATACTATAGAACTGACAAGTATCGGTGTCAGTTTTCTCATCGATGCTGTCTATGAGAATGTGATGCTGCCGGATGATTCACCCGCTGACGCGTAGAATTCGATGAAGTGAGTGGATTTCCCCATTCACAACCCGAACCAGAACAATACAATCGCAACCCCAATCGGCACCGTCAAATTATCCGATCCCCACGGCGAAATGGCTTCGAGGAGCGTTCCTACTATCGCCGCGAAGAGTCCACCTAATAGAATGAGTGGGAGGCTAAGCGAAGAAACAATAGCCAATGTAATGGCTACAGCCACAAAAGTAAACACAAAACAGGCCAGCGAGCCTTCGGGAGTGCGTTTGTGGCCTTTGCTGCCTGGGACGGTATAGCTGTGCTTGCCGAAGCGTTTGCCGATGATGGACGCGAAGGCATCGCCCCAGGTCATAGCCATAATGCCGGCCATGGCGTACTCCTCAAGGCCTCTTGGAAAGCCCTGTTCCCATCCGGTGTGAAAGATGAAAAGCAAAAGCGTACAGGAGAGGGCAAAATACACGGTACCCGGAGTTGCGCCCTCCTTCGGGTCCATGGCGCTGAAGACGT
>VBHV01000719.1 GCA_005881995.1 Chloroflexota bacterium
ATGGAATCCATATATGAAGCCTTTCTAAGTTGGACGAAAAAAGTGTTTGAGGGTAAACAAGAGAGGTCTGTAAGAAATTTCACGTTGCAGAGAGGATTGTACACAAGAGCCGACTAAAATCACGGGAGAGAGCAAAGTAAGGGACTTCCATGAAGATATCACGGCATTCCCAATAGCCATCCAAAGAGTAATCATTACAACGAATCCCTGATTTTAAATTAGTGGGTTCTGAAGAGTTCAACGAGAGATCGCGATCAGTTGATAACACAACCAGTAATAAAGTACTAGTAAAGCAACTTCCCAGTTGTTATAGGTTATATTTCCGCTCAGCCTTATACCTGTGGTATAAAAAAGCGCCCTGCATTTCTACTATAGCAGAGCGCTCCAAATACTCCGATTACGGATGCCACACAAACAACACCCCCGGCCCCGGCCTGAAATCCCAGTAAGATAATGTGGCCCAGCCGCCGTTGGAGTACCAGTTGTAGTTACTGGTGTGGACACTGCCGTCAGCATTGATACTTTCGACAACGGCGACGTGGCCGAAATATCCGGCGCCCTGGACGTAGGGTTGTAGCACAATGATCGATGGGACGTGAGGGGATGAAGAAACGTTCCACCCGGAGGCCCCTGCGCCATATGCCCATTGATATGCATTGCCGAGCCAGGGAACCCAGTAACCCGTCAAAGCGTGATATCTTTCGTTTGCCCAGAAGGTGCATTGGCCATAGGCGAAGCGATTGGGTCCGCCAGCGCCTGTAACGACGGGTCCGCCGTTGGTCGATCCGTTCTGGTCGTATCCATCCTGGCGTACAAAGGCCGTTGCCGTTGCCGCCTTCTGTGCGATGAAGTCGGGGTGCGAGTTGCCTTGATTGTTCGTTACGTGATTGACCCCGATCGGCAACGAGCGTGGTGAGCAGCATAATTGCCAGGATCGAGCTGCCGATAACCCAGTTACGGCCTTGTGGGGGACGGATAGTGCCGGGCGATTTTTTGTCGCTCCCGCGAATCAACATGAGTTGCCGGGTTGCCTTCGCGGCACCATTAGCAGCCGGTGTTCCAGGACGGAGTTCAGGCAATAGACGTGTCGCACCGGGGGTTGAGTTAAACGTGAGAGTCTGCGTAATGCGTGGAGCACTATCCTGTTGGGTAAGAGGTTCCGTTATCCCACCTGAGGAGATGGGCTCTTGCACAGGGATTACCATGTCGGATGTGCCGCCTGATTCCAAGTGCCGTGTCGTATGAACTGGGCCCGTACTACTTTCGGGGAATGGCAACTGTTCCGCAGGTGAAAGCTGCTTGACCAGCCCTGGTAGTTGTAATCCTCTTGTACTTTGCTTACGATGATCAAATGACGACATACAATGACCCCAATCCGTTAGGCTTGCGCCAGGAAATAGATATCCCTGACACCAGGCGTTTACCACGCTCTGAATCTGAGTCTAGTCTCCCAGGCGCTGTTCAGTCAACCCTATAAGAACAAATGTAGGAAGATGGTACTCATCCGCGTT
>VBHV01000720.1 GCA_005881995.1 Chloroflexota bacterium
CTCCGGTCAGACCAACTGCAATGGAGCCTGCGTCAGCACCAATAGCGACAACAACAACTGTGGGAGCTGCGGCAACGTCTGTCCCTCCGGTACAAGCTGCTCGAACGGCCAGTGTGTTTGCTCATCAGGTTTGACGCTGTGCAACGGAGCCTGTGTGGACACCAATAGTGACAACAACAACTGTGGGAAATGCGGCACTGTCTGCCCATCGGGTCAAAACTGCTCAGGCGGAATTTGTACCGGGTCTATAGGATAACTCAGGATCAATCAAGCGAAGGAGTAACGCTCATGGATATCGTTCTACTGCTGGCGCGTTTGCTGCTTGCCGTGGTGTTTGTCGTGGCCGGGCTGGCAAAACTCGCTGATCGCGCCGGGTCGCGCAAAGCACTGCTCGACTTCGGCGTACCTGCGATGTTTGTTGCTCCGTTCGCTGTCCTCCTACCGCTGGCTGAGCTTGCGGTAGCTGTGGCGCTTCTCCTCACGGCCTCGGCATGGTGGGGCGCGATTGGAGCGCTCGCACTGCTGCTGCTCTTCATTGCCGGGATTGGCTACAACCTGGCGCATGGACGTACTCCCGTCTGCCACTGCTTCGGCCAGCTTCATAGTACCCCCGCCGGGTGGCCGACGCTGATCCGCAACCTGCTCCTGGCTGCCTTCGCCGGCTTTATCGTCGGATTTGGGTACGCTAATGCTGGCGCGAGCATCACGGACTGGCTGGCTACACTGACGATTGCTCAGCGCATAGAGGTTGGTGTAGCAGCGCTCCTAGTGGCGCTGCTGGTGGTGGAAACCTGGATTGTTCTTCGCGTGCTGCATCAGTATGGGGAAGTATTGCTGCGGCTCGATGAGGTGGAGACAAGGCTTGCCGGAAGCGGGTCAACAGCCATAGCGGAAGTTCCTCCCCCACCGGCAAACGGCCTACCGATTGGCACGGTAGCACCAACCTTTAGCCTCCCCGGCCTCTACGGTGAGACAATCACGCTGGACTATCTCCGTGCCCGCAACAAGCCTCTGCTGCTGATCTTCTCTGACCCGGCTTGTGGTCCCTGCAACGCGTTCTTGCCGGAGATTGCTCGCTGGCAGCGTGACTACACGGACAAACTGACACTCGCCCTCATCAGTCGTGGTACGCCTGAAGCCAACCGTGACAAGACAAGTGGGCACGCGCTAACGCATGTGCTGCTGCAACAGGATCGCGAGGTGGCCGAGGAGTACCGGGCGCAAGGAACTCCCTACGCGGTACTCATTCATCCTGATGGGACTATCAACAGTCCACTCACATGTGGCGCGGAGCTCATCCGAGGGCTGACCGCACAGGTGATGGGCCTGCCGGTACTCAAATCTCCGCCGGTGGTCGCTGCCAACAACAGCAACGTGCTGCCAATAGCTGCTGTTGCTGCCGGGAACGGTGCTGCCGCTACCCCGAACCCACCTGCCAGGTCGCGGGTCGGAGAGCCGGCCCCTGCCTTTACCCTCCCAAATCTGCATGGTCAAACAGTCAGCCTCTCCGATTTTCGCAAGAATAAGACGCTGGTACTTTTCTGGAACCCGGAATGTGGCTTTTGCCAGCAGATGCTTGCAGACCTGAAAGCATGGGAGGCAGCCCCGCCACAGGGAGCGCCGAAACTGCTGGTAGTCTCGACAGGCAGCCTGGACATGAACCAGGCCCTGGGATTGAGCTCGCCAGTGTTACTCGACGGGGGCTTCACTATCGGACCCAAATTCGGAGTCAACGGCACCCCAATGGCAGTGCTGGTTGATGCCGAGGGTAAGATCGCCTCCGAGGTTGCGGCAGGCGCCCCGGATGTACTCGCGTTGGCGCGTAACGGCACGCTCAGTCAAAAAACCGGCTAACCTGGCAACCTCCTGGGGTGAAGCATAAATCCTTCACCATGAAATAGAAGAG
>VBHV01000721.1 GCA_005881995.1 Chloroflexota bacterium
CGAAACGCTCATGAATATTCGCGCCTGCAAAGCGAACCTGAAGGTGAAAGAAGTGCCCAGCTTTGAGGCGGTCCGTCTCTTTGGTGAAAGTAAGTTAAAGGCCCTCCACGATGGGTGGCGCATTGTCAAAACCATTATGCGAGAGCGACTGGATCGTGCCCACCTTGAGGCCAATTAGAGAGTGTAGGTTTGGAGATGAAGATATCTGTAATCATTTGCACATACACTGAGAAACGCTGGAATACCCTCGTCGCGGCGATCACTTCTGTGCAGCAGCAGAATATGTCCCCGCAAGAGATTATTGTGGTGAGCGACAACAATCCGCCGCTAGCGGCCCGCCTGCGTGCGCAGTTCACCGACATCACCGTTGCAGAAAACGATGGCATGCGTGGCATTAGCGCGGCTCGCAATGTAGGAATAGCGCTTGCTTCCGGCGATATTGTGGCCTTCATCGATGATGATGCCATTGCCAACAGGGATTGGTTATCACAAGTGGCGCGGCGCTACGAGGATCCATGCGTATTGGGAGTAGGCGGCAATGTGCTGCCCGCATGGACAGGCCAGCGCCCCCACTGGTTCCCCGAAGAGTTCGACTGGGTCGTGGGGTGCAGCTATCGCGGCCTCCCGCAAAAGGCTAGCCCGGTACGCAACTTCATCGGCTGCAACATGTCGTTTCGCCGCGAGGTCTTCTCGATTGTGGAAGGCTTCCACGACGAACTGGGCCGCGTGGCAGCCCATCCCGTCGGCTGTGAAGAAACTGACCTATGTATACGCATCGGCAAGCATTGGCCCGAAAGCATTTTACTCTATGAGCCACAGGCGGTCGTGCGGCAGGTCGTTCCTGCCATCCGCGAGAACTGGCGCTA
>VBHV01000722.1 GCA_005881995.1 Chloroflexota bacterium
AAGGGGTCAGTGCGAGGCGCGGGCGCTGCTGTCTTGCCCGGCCAACGCCAGGACAGCCGGTGCCCCCGCAGCCAGCTCCGAGGCGATCTTGCCTTCGGCATCCACGAGTACGGCCATCGGGGTGCCGGTGGCACCAAAGAGCCTCCCGACGCTCATGCCGTCCTGGTCGAGCAGCACCGGGGAGCGCAGCCCCATCGCCTGGTTGTCGGCCACGCTGTCGGTCGAGACCACCAGCAGTCTGGGCGCATCCGTGGGGGAGCGTGACTCCCAGGCTTTGAGATCTGGGAGCATGCTCTGGCAAAAGCCGCAACTGGGGCGCCAGAAGAGTACCAGCGTCTCGTCGCCCCGGAAGTCGGAGAGGCTGACCGTCTGGCCGGCGAGATCGGGCAGGCTGAAGTCCGGGGCCGGCTCGCCCACCCTTGGACTGGCGGGTGGCCGTGGGGCAGTCATAGCCCGCTGTCCATTGCCGTTGGTCGCGGCAGCCATGGGAAGCGTGCCCGGGCCTGCCGGGGAGAGCGCCGTCGCGATCAGCGCGCCGATGGCCTCGGCCCCCTGAGCAAGCGGGCTACCAATCGTTCCATCGCGACGGATGAGTACTGCGCTCGGCGTTCCAGAGGCCTGGTACGCTTCGGCAACCTCACGGTCTTTCTGCAGCAGCACATGGGTCAGTCCATACTCGGTCGCCTTGGGGCGATTGGCTTCGACCGTCCCCCGGCTGATGAGCGCCACCACCAGTTTCGTCGCATGCTCGCGCTGCCAGCGCCCGACCTCTGGAAGGAGCGCACTGCAGGGGCCACAGCCGGGGTCGGAGAAGAGCAACACGACCGGCTTGCCCAGAGCGCGCAAGGCCTCGAGCCTCGTCGTCTCTCCGCTGAGGGTCGGCAGGACAAAGCTGGGAGCTGGGCTGCCAACGGCTAATCCGGCTGTTGCTCCTGCCGCTCCTGCCGCTGGCGCTGGAGCCAGCCCTGCTTCAGCCAGCCGACCTTCCAACACCTCCATCCGCAAGAGCAACCGGCCTTGTTGGCTCATCATCTGAAAGATGACCCAGCCTTCTCCCATGAGTAGCGCAAGGACTACCACGCCAACCAGCACCTCGATGCGTTGGGCTATCGATAGGGGAGCTAACCAGTCCAGCACGCCCAGTTCTGGCCTACTTCTCCCTAAGGCGACGATGACACTGGCGAGGGCAGCCAGCACCACGTTACGGATCAAGGTAGGCCAACCGGCAGGGGGCCAATGCCCGCTACAAAGAGCAAGAGCAGGATCAAGGATCCCAGCCCGCCCCACCAGGCTGAGATGGGAGGAAGGAGCGCCAGCGCTACTCCCATCTCAGCCACTGGCAAGAGTACTCCAAAGGGGTCTGCGAGCACAGCAGGCAGACCGAAGTCCCGCAGTGCCTGCCGTGAACCAGCAAGGTCAGCCAGCTTGGCGAGTCCGGCCACCAGAAACACGACAGCCAGCAACAATCGTGCGATCAACAAAACGAGAGCCATCAACGTTTCTCCTCCTCTTCATCAAAAGCAGCCCTCGAAGGGCGGGAAAACTTCTCTTGTTGGGCAGATAGTGATCGGCATGGTGTCCACAAGAGCCCGGTCGACACACAACACGAAGGATGCCTCTTCCCCTGTGTGCTCAAACAGGCTCGCACCGCAGCAACACCCTGAGTAGCACCTCGCTCAACCCAAGAGTCAGGTTCCAAGGCGTTACCAAAGCCAAGCCAGCGTGGGCAAGTCAGCCTGGCTCACCCACGCCTCAAGCGAGACGACCCCTAGCAGCATGCTGGGAAACAAGTGGCAGGGGGACCAAAGTTCGTATTACAGAAGTATCCTGGTGGACAGTTGGCATCGGACGTGCAGGTGCCAGTGTTTACCGCTCCATTCGGGCT
>VBHV01000072.1:0-5195 GCA_005881995.1 Chloroflexota bacterium
GGATGCTTTTCAATCTGACGTGCGTACGTTGGGGGAGTACAGATCAGAGAATGGCCTTATCTTCTGATTGCACAGATATGTTCTTTGTGAGGTAGCGCTGTAATCCCGCCTCTCCTTCTTCCATCACGTGGTCATGGCTGGCTCGAAACATAGGTTCAAACAAAAAGCCGAGGGCATTGAGCACGGGGTTATGCACCCGTACATACCAGTGATAGACAATGCGTGTCCCACCATCCGGTCGACTGAACAATAATGTTTCGAGGATGCCCACCAGGTCACCGGTGACCATGGATCGCAGACGGCGCTCCTTTTCAATGTCGGCGGTGACTCCTGTTATTTTGAATGGAGGGACGAGGCGAGCAACACTTTGCGCCTGCTGCACTCGGTACTCAATCATGCGTCCATCGGGAATGCCTTCAAGGGAGGTCACACGATGCACCCTCATGGACGGCCACCACTTGTCTTGCTCTTCTGGCGTAGTTAGGGCTTTGTAAACGGTTGAAAGCGGGGCATCGATATTCCACTCGGTCTGCCAATCGTAGGACCGTACCAACTTCCCTCCTCCGAAAATGGCACCGGCGCCGAAGCCAAGCGCAGCCAATGCAAGTGGACGGATCCAATTGGTGTTCTTGTCTCTGCTCATAACAAATTCCTTTCTGGGCGTCATGCTGTTGAGTAATTCTTCTTGCTTATCTGAATAGTACGGAGAAACATCTTCCCTAGATCAGTATAGCTCTGCATCATCTAAACGATGCTCGCGGTTTGAATATGTAATTGCCTCATGTACGTGTAAATACTACGTACAGAAAACTCATGTAGATTCCTTTGAAGGAGGTATTACACATGGTCATTACACTTGGTGCATTGATTATCTGGCTGTTGATTGCTGCGCTGGTCGGCTTTGTTGGTGAGCTGCTGGCTCATCGTCGTGCCCCATTTGGCATCATTGGGGCCATCATTTTGGGCTTCATCGCCATTTTTCTGGTGGTGGGGGTGCTGGGCATACACTTTGCTGGTGAACCGAGGCTCAACGGCGTTCCGCTCATTACCTCGATCATTGTAGCGGCCATCGTTGTCGCAATATGGAGTGCGTTTGCCCATCGCCATGCGTATGGGTATTATTCCCGCCACTACTATCGCCGGGGGAGCTATGTCCGTCGGCCACGCCGCCGTTATCGCCTGTTCAGGTAGTAGAGCATACAAAAAGGCAACAACCGCGCGGTTGTTGCCTTTTTGTATGCATAAAAAGATCATTGCCTCCCTATTTCAGGGCTTTCACATCATCTTTCATTCCAGAAATCGAGAAGTGCTCTCTTGACACCTGCCATAACGATGTGCTATATTTTGTATAACAAATAGCTATTGTTCCTGGCTATGCATATCTAATAATGGGAAAATGCTGGCATGTACAATGCAATTCGTTCATTCTCGTGTTATCGTGTTTCTTTCCGGCGTATGGTATGATACACCTGTATTCTGGCGTAACAGGCGCGTTGTCTCATCTAGGAGGAAAAATGCCATGTTTTCGCGCCATGCTCATCGTAAGAAGATAGCGCTGACGCTGCTTCCCGCTATGCTCGTTGCTGTAGTGCTTCTACTCCTAGCCCTTTCCGTCACTGCCAGGCCCGCCCATGCTGCCTCTGCCGCGACGCATGTCGATGTAATGACGTTCAATACCGATATCAGCCCGGCATCACTGCGCTATCTGACTGACTCCATTAATACCGCCGAAAGCGATGGCGCGCAAGCCCTGGTGATCCAGATTAACACGCCGGGTGGCGATATTGCATCGATGGAATCGATGAAGGTGGCAGAACTCAATAGCAAAGTTCCTATTATCTCCTACGTATCACCAACGGGTGGGTTTGCCGCTTCCGCCGGGGCCTTCGTCACCCTGGCTGCCCAGCTAGCTGCGATGGCTCCTGGCACCACCATTGGCGCGTCCAGTCCTGTCACCAGTACGGGCGGCGACATCGGCAGCACGGAAAAGGCGAAGATCGAGAGCGTCCTGGTTTCCGATATGACCAGCATTCAGAATGGCTATCACCGTATGGGACTTGACCCGGCGATAAAGATGATTACTAATGCTGCTTCGTATACAGATCAACAGGCGTTTGACCAGGGGATTATCGATCAGCGGGCATCGAGCTTAAACGACCTGCTTTCGCAGGTGAATAACAAAACCGTGACTTTCACTTCTGGTCAGATGACGACACTGCACACAGCAGGAGCGAGCATACAAAACATCAACACCTCGCTGGTGGATAGCCTCTATTCCCTTTTGCTCGACCCTAATGTCATCTTCCTGCTCTTTATTGTAGCCATGGTCGGCATCTTCGTGGAAATCTCGCATCCCGGCGCCATTCTACCCGGCGTAACTGGCGCTATTGCGCTGATCCTCTTCCTCTTTGCCGCGGGATCAATTTCTCCCAACTGGGCAGGGTTAGCATTAATGGTGTTGGCCTTCATACTGCTGATCTTAGATCTGAAGTTGACCACGCATGGTGTACTCACCGTGGGAGCAGTTGTTTCGCTCATTTTCGGCGCGCTGCTCTTCTTCAACAGCGGCGGGCCTTACCAGGGACCACAGGTAAACACTACGCTCGTCTTTTCGACGGCTGCCGTGGTTGGTCTGTTAGGTTTCTACATTGTCACCATGGTAATACGCACACGTCGAAAGCCTGTAAACACGGGGAGAGAGGGCATGATTGGCGCGAATGCTATCGCATTGACGCCTCTCGCGCCGGAAGGAAGGGTCGATTATGGTGGTGAAGACTGGGCGGCTGTGCTGGACGATCCTGAAATGTCCGTTGATCCAGGCTCAGAGGTACGTATTGTATCCGTAGAAGGGCTGCATTTGCGCGTGGCCCCTGCTTTTAATAGACTCTCAAACTCTACCCCTACCTACACCCAGGGGTAACAAAGGAGGAATCTTATGGATTCTGGTTCTGTTCTGACTCTCAGTATCATTGTCGTTGTCGTTATTATTCTCTTGATGCTGTTGTTCTCGGCTATCCGCGTGGTGCAGCAGTACGAACGTGGTGTGATCTTCGTGCTGGGACGTTTGATTGGCCCGAAAGGCCCAGGCATCTTCCTCGTCCCGCCTTTCATCACCCGCATGATTAAAGTCGATCTGCGTATCGTTACCCTGCCTGTGCCGCCGCAGGAAGTGATTACACGCGATAATGTGACAATGAAAGTCTCCGCCGTGATCTACTTCTATGTCGTCGATCCCGCCTCGGCAGTGGTAAATGTGATGAACTTTATCCAGGCAACCACCCAGATTGGTCAGACCACCCTGCGAAACGTGCTTGGTCAATCTGAACTGGATGAACTGCTCTCACAGCGCAACAAAATCAACCGCGAACTGCAGGCCATCATCGACGAGCATACCGAGCGCTGGGGCGTGAAAGTCACGGCTGTGGAAATCAAGGATATTGAGTTGCCCATCACCATGCAGCGCGCGATGGCGAAACAGGCCGAGGCCGAGCGTGAAAAACGCGCCAAGATCATTCATGCCGAAGGTGAATTGCAGGCGTCGACTCAGCTGGCCCAGGCTGCCAATATCATTGGTTCTCAGCCCAGCGCCCTGCAATTGCGCTTCCTGCAAACCCTCACGGAGATCGCCGTTGAGAAAAACTCAACTATCGTCTTCCCCTTACCCATTGACCTGATTGAGCCAATGTTACATGCTATAAGGCGCAGAGCGGAATCTAGCGCCGCCGATGGACACCAGGATCCTGCGCAACCACTGCCGTCTATGCCGCAATCGCCCTATCCGAGGGAATAGTAAAAAGTGGGTCAGGCCCACCTCTGGATTACCTGATTGATAGAGGCGATGCATCATTCGGATGATGCATCGCCTCTTCATTATCTGCACGAGGAATCGTACTGTTCGCCGTGGGCATTTACGCGTACAAAGGGGGGCGCAACCGTGCTGGAGGTGAGCGGGCTATAGCGGTGAGGACGGCGGAAAGCGTTGCCCATGACTTCGCGAGAGCGAAAAGCGCGCAGCGCGTCCAGGTCGAAGGTAGCCAGAAAAACGCCTTCGCTTTCACCGGCTTCGATCAGCAGCATATCGCGTTCGCCTCCCTCTCCATAGGCGATCCCGTCGAAAGCCAGTGAATGACCATTGGCCTGCGGAGCTGCGTAGTTGGTCAGAGCCAGGCCGACCATGTTTTCATAGGCGCGAGCGCGGGCCTGGGCAAGACGGTTCATGCCCAGTGGACAGGCGTTGGGTACCAGGATAATCTCAGCACCTTTGAGCATGAGGATGCGGGCACTTTCAGGAAATTCGCGGTCGAAGCAAATCATGGCTCCTACGTTGATGGTTCCTTGCCTGGTATCCAGAGCCGCGACCGAGAAATCGTCGCCAGGAGTCAGGGAAGCCTCGTCGCCATCAAAGTCGCAGGTGTGAACCTTGGCATAGGTCATCACATTGGTACCATGGCGGTCAATCAGTGACATGGTATTGCGCGGCGCACCCGGCCACTGCTCAAGGTAGGTAAGGGCAATCGCCATATCGAGTTCTCTGGCAAGCGCCTGAAAATGGGTGACGAAGGGATCATCGCGCGCAATCGCCTGTCCCTGCCAGGTGAGATGCAGGTCAGGGTATGATACGGGAGGTACCTCCGACCATCGTTCCGGCGCCTGCCATAGGTCAGGAGTAGTCGATGGCTTGGGGTTGGCAGGAGTATAGCCAACATTCCACATTTCAGGGAAGAGCGCCAGGTCAGCACCTATGGCATGGGCGCGTCGACAAAAGTCTTCACCTTTTGCCTGATTCGCGGCCTGATCAGTGCCATTGGCAGCCATCTGGAGCAGAGCAATCTTTATGTTCATCGTTCACGATCCTTTCTTGAAAGGGTACAGAAAACTGTTTTTGTTCTTGGAAGAGTGGGTGAAAGATCGTTCACGACAACACGGGAGGCGCACGGCACCGGGAAAAAACGCGTCGAGCAGGGCAATGAAACGAGGGTTCATCTGTATGGATGAACAGAAGCAGGTTTGGATAAGTAGTGTTAGTAAGAGTGCTACAACGTCAATAACGATGACGCATCTTCTCTCCTCTGTTTGGGCGACCACGAGGATCGCCCATATAGCATTATATTCATAACGTGTCGTTACATACTGTTGCTGCGATTTTCGCTCTGCTTGCTGCGTAGATATTCAGCGCAGGTGTGGTAGGTTTCTTG
>VBHV01000072.1:5251-6218 GCA_005881995.1 Chloroflexota bacterium
AAGCACGATGACATCTTTCACCTTCAGCCCATTTTCTTCAAGAAGTTCGGCTGTTTCCAGGATGCTACTTCCTCGTGTAATCAGATCATCGATGATGAGTGCGGTATCGCCTGGATTGAAGCGGCCTTCTATCCCGCGTTTCCCGGTCCCCTCTGGCCGGATACGCGCATAAATCAGGGGAATATTGGTCTCCAACGAATACGCTGTAGCCAGGAGAAGCCCGCCAACCGGAACTCCAGCCACGACGTTAAAGGTACTCACACGCGCACGACGCAGCGACTGCGCCAGGTTAATTTCCTGCTGCATGAGTTTACTTGCTACACGCAGGGCGGTTGGATTACTGATAAGCACCTTGGGGTTGACAAAAACGGGAGAGCTAACGGCTGACTCGCTGACCGTGAAATTCCCAAATTGGACACCCCCAAGGTCGTATAGCGTTTGCGCTAACCAGAGATTGTCTAGAGACTGCTCTTTCGCCACTTCTCAGCATCCTTTCTTTACAAAAATGGGGTTTTGTGCGCTCTCAGTATATCACATCTTTTGTTCCCATGGAACATGCTTCTCGTTTCTGTTTTCCTCTGCGCTGGTCTTGCGCCGAATAACTTCCTATGGTACCCTATCTCCCGAAATGGATAGTTGCAACTCAATACTCGTCAGGTGAACATACATGCCAATTGTAACTTGTGTACAGGTGGGCAAATCGTTTGGGGCTGAACGCATCTTTGCCGGGGTAAGCTTTCAAATCGACCCGCAGGACAGCATTGGGCTGGTTGGTCCGAATGGAGCGGGCAAATCAACGTTGCTCAACCTGCTGGCCGGTCGTGAAGAGCCAGATGAAGGCACCGTTGCGCGCCAGCGCAATATTCGCATCGGGTACCTGACGCAGACAACCGATTTCCAGCCTGAAAATACCCTGCGCGAGGAGATGCTCACGGTCTTCGAGCAGGTGCGAGTATGGGAGCGCGAA
>VBHV01000072.1:6454-26899 GCA_005881995.1 Chloroflexota bacterium
CTGGCGGCCCTTGAGTGGTTGGAAACCTACCTGCTAAGCTGGAAAGGCGCAATGATGGTCGTCGCCCATGATCGCTACTTCCTCGATAAAGTGGTCTCGCGTACCATCGAAATAGCCTTTGGCCGCATCGAAGAGTACCCAGGGAATTATACGAAGTACCTGCACCTGCGCGAGGAGCGCATGGAACGCCGTTTGAGAGAATACGAAGCGCAGCAGGCGCACATCGCACATACCGAAGAGTACATTCGTCGTTACAAGGCGGGTCAGCGCAGCCGCGAGGCACGGGGGCGTCAAAAACTGCTGGATCGACTGGAGCGGGTTGAGCGCCCACAAGATTTTCCTGAGATGCACTTCGAGTTCAATGCGGTCGTCGATAGTGGTCAACTCGTTCTCTCTACACAGAAACTCGTCGTGGGGTATGTGCCCGCTTATCCCGGCGGTGAACCCAACGCGCTGGTGCAGGTCGCCGACCTGGAACTGCTGCGTGGTGATCGTGTCGGATTGTTGGGGCCAAATGGCGCGGGCAAAACCACCTTACTGCGTACCATCATCGGTGAACTCCCACCACTGAGCGGCCAGGTCTATCCCGGTCACAATGTACGCATAGGGTACTACTCACAAACGCACGCGGGCCTGAATGCTGATCGCACGATTATAGACGAGATACGCCAGGTCAGCGTCTTAAGTGAAGAAGGGGCACGCAGTTTTCTGGGCCGTTTTCTTTTTACAGGCGATGATGTGTTCAAGCCTATTGGCGCCTTGAGCGGCGGTGAGCGCAGCCGTGTCGCATTGGCAAAGCTGACGCTGCTTGGTTCCAATGTGCTGATCCTGGACGAACCGACCAACCATCTTGACCTGCAATCACGTCAGTTTCTTGAAGAAGTGCTGGGTGAGTTCGAGGGTACTCTGCTCTTTGTCTCGCATGACCGCTACTTCATCGATAGTCTGGCGACCAAGGTCTGGGTCATAGAAGACGGCGTCCTGATTCCCTATATGGGCAATTACACCGAGTACCGCACGCGCAAACGCCCCATCGTCCTAGATATTCCAGCTCCTCTCAAGAGCAACGTGAAGAGCGCGCCCATCGAGTCAAAGCCAGCGCCGGCGGTCGCTAAGTCTGCTCAAAAGAAAAGCGCGAAGGTCAAAGTGCGCACCATCGAAGACGTTGAGCATGAAATTGAGAAGGCAGAGGAGCGCGTGAGGGCTTTGGAAGGAGAGCTTTCGGAGGCCGCGCTTAGGGGCGACGCCGCGCAGCTCGTGCAGCTTTCCGCTGATTATGAACAGGCAAAAGCCAGGGTGGACGAACTCTTGATCGAATGGGAACAACTCGGCACTCTGCCGTAAAAATCTATCGTCGGCGTCGCACTCCAAGCGCGAGGCCGCCAATGAATCCACCTAAACCGACCAGGAGCGGTGCGACCGCCGCCGCAATCAGCCAGAAGCCAAGAAACAATACGGGCACGATCAAGGGTGGAAAAGCCTCGACTTTTAGCACCAGCCAGTTGTACCCAAATTTGTACAGGGCACCCAGGATGCCCCCAGCTAGCAGGCAAAGCACGATGGTGAAGAGCAGTCGCCCCAGGCCATAAAGATAGGCCCCTCGTGCGGCAGTCACGCATAGCGTTGCCAGCCCTATGCTTTCTAACAGGAAGGCAACGATAATGGGGATATGAGGTTGTAAAACGAGGATGAAGGCGCCAGCGATTCCAATAATGAAAGCCAGAATCTGCAGGCCCGCGTTCATCAGAAATCCTACAGCGCTGTCACGTCCTGGGACACCCCCAGAAGTTGCCGGGAATTTTTGATGCTGCCCCATATAAGGAGAGTTTGCCAGGTTTGCATGGATGGTATCGCGAATGGTCTGCGTCTCCGGGTTGTGCGGATCGAGCGCGATGGATCGCTCGATGGCTTCTAACGCTTCCTGCGGCCTGCCTGTGTTGGTCAGGAGCGCTGCGCGCATGCTCCAGGCGAGCGCGTTGTTCGGATCAACCTGTAGCAATTGTTCAACGATTTGTATTGCTTCCTGAAACCGACCCATCGCGCCAAGTGCCTGACCTTTGAGTGTAAGCGCGTCTATAAAGGTTGGGGCTATCTGGAGTACCTGGTCAACAATATTCAAGGCTTCGGGAAGATTCTGCATCTGAACCGACTGCCGTGCCTGTTGTATCAGCTTCATGCATTGTTGCTGGCGGTTCTGCTCTACCAATTCGAGAGAAATCTGCCCGGAGGTTGAAGGAGAGAGTTGGCCTGTAGCGGCAGCACCTGAACCCTGCGAGAGTGGTCCTACAAGCGGCCCGCTCTCAACAATACCCTGAAAGGTGATCGGGCTGGATGGGGGGGCGGGAGGCATCACGGGGGAAGCTGCGTACACGTTTTGACCCGCTGGCGCAACCTGGGCAAAGGTCGGCATCTCTCCTACCAGAACAATGGGGCGCGATTCCTGGCCGAAGATCTGCGGTACGTGTTGTGGGCCAAGAGAACTGGTTAAGTAGGCATGGAGTTTTTGTAATGTGATCTGACCAGTTGCAGGCTCCTTGGAGAGACTGCTCAAGCCTAAGATCGCGCGATACATTAAATTGCCGATTCCTCGACACGAGCAATACACGAGACGTCCCCGGGTTTGTTGCAAGCCCTGCATCAGCGTTTGTCCAAGCAAGGGCTGAAAATCGAAAGGAGAGGCTCGCCGCCTGTTCCAGGCTGTCCCCGTTTGGAAACAATCGAGCAGCAAGATAATCTGTGCTGCTCGACTTGGTACCAGCGCTTCCCGCACCATACTCAAAAGGTGTATGCCGGTGGCCGGCTGCTGATAGATGGTGTTGGCACATGCTAGATACCCGTCGCCTCTGGCCTCGTCAATGAAGGCGTGTCCGGCGAAGTAGATCAACACGAGATCGTCTGGCTCTGCGCTATGAACGCATAGTTGTGCAAGCAGCGATTCTATCCATTCCGTCGTGGCCTGCGCGCCTCGCACGACCTGCATATCGGAAGGATTCCAGTTGCCCCCACGCGAGTTGGCCAGCCACTGAGCCAGAATACTTGAATCCGCTTCAGCATACTGTAAGGGACGGAAGGCTGAATCTAGATACTGATCTATTCCTATAAGTAAGCCCAGGCGTCTGCCCACAGGCAATCTCCTTCGTGAAAAGCCGCGTTCAGGCTGCTATTCACCCTATTCTACACCACATTTGAGCAAATTTGGGATAAACTCGGTACTTTTGGCGGATAAGCATGGTATGTGAATGACGTACCAGGGCAGGCTTGCCCCTGCCCTGGGCGTCTAGTAAGAGAATATGGTATACTCAAGTGCAACGGTTCTTTCATGCTATGTACCTGGGGGATTACGCTATACATGCCTCGAATTCTCGGTATCACCGGAAACATCGCCTGTGGCAAAACCGCGGTGGGGCAGATGTTAGTTGACATGGGCGCAGAATGTTATATCGACGCCGATGCTGTGGTGCACCGACTTTATTTGAGCGGCCAGTCGATCGCAGTGCAGGTTGCGGCGGCCTTTGGTCCCGGGGTGCTTGCGCCGGATGGAAGTGTTGATCGCAGTGCGCTCGGCGCGATTGTCTTTCATGATCCCGAGGCGATGCGCCGCCTGGAGTCGATTGTGCATCCCGCCGTCGGTCAGGCCATAGCCCAGGAACTCGCCGCTGTCAGTCCCACCGGCGTTGCTATCATTGACGCGGTAAAACTACTAGAAGGTGGCTCTGGCGCGTTCTGTCAAAGTAAATGGATGGTGGTTTGCGCGGAAGAACAGGAACTGGCGCGTTTGATGGCTCGCAGCCGTGTAAGTCGTGAAGAGGCTTTGGCGCGCCTGCGCGCTCAACCTCCGATCGCTGAGCGGCTGGCCCTTGTTGACGAAGTAATTGATAATAGTGGTTCCTTAGAAGAGACTCGCCGCCAGGTTGAGGCGGCATTTGAACGCTTTCTCAAGCGTTTTCCAGCATAGGAAAGGTGGGCATGCGTCTTTCAATATTTATTTGGCGAAGTATCCTCAGCGTATTTTTCATCCTTGCTATCGCTGTCACGTGGTTTCTGCGCGGCATGGAGTTAGCGCAAAACAGTGGGGGACACAGCGCATCTCAAAATAGACCGCTCACACCAGCGGCATCTCCCATTTCTTCTGATCTCCTGTCCGCCTCGTCTTACAACCATATACCGGTGGCGCTGGACTCGGTCGAGGCAAACCTGATTAAGCTGACGGCGGGTCTGCGGCCAGGACGGGGGCAGCCCATTCCCGATGCCGCCGAGGTCTACGAACTGCCGGTCATGGACGTTTCCTTCTATAACTGGCGCGGAGAATTGCTTTCCGGCTGGCTATCGCTGACCACTTCTGATGCGCCCGTCGTTATACTCACGCATGGCACTCCCGGTAATCGTGTTTCTATGCTAGGACGCGCCGCGTTTCTTCACCAGCACGGGTATAATGTACTGCTGTTCGATTTCCAGAGTTATGGCAAGAGCCAGGGGGCGTTTTCAACGCTTGGCATGGTCGAGTCAGAGGATATCCTGGCCGCGATTGCTTTCGTACATAGCCTCCCTGAAACCATGTATAGCAAAATCGGGGTGTTAGGACTCTCGATGGGCGCGACGGCAGCAGTGCTGGCGGCCTCACGCTCCGCCGATATCGTGGCCCTGATCGCGGAAAGTTGCCCGCTGGATGCTACACGCGTCCTGTCTGACGTTCCCAGTGAGGCCTCTCGGAATGCCGACCAACAGCTGGTGCAGCAGGTGTATGGCGTCGATATCACTCAGGCCAGGCCAATCGACTATGTGGGCAAACCGGCGGGACACACGGCCATCTTTTTCATCAATGGGGACGCTGACGATATTACGCCCCTGCCTGGGATGCAGGCGCTCTACTTAGCCGCAGCCGATCCCAAGCAGTACTGGGTCGTTCCCGGAGCGGGGCACGCGCAATCGTTCTCGGTTGATCCTCAAGACTATATGCAGCGTGTAGACGCGTTCTTTGACACATTTTTCGCCTGAACCTGATTGTTATTGACACCGCGTGATCTCGTGCGTATAATATACTCATCCGAAATGATACCTGTCCTGTCCCAGGCGTTATTCCTTTAGGCTTTCCGGGTAATTTCAATCAGGGTACTCAAACTCAGCAATTTTGTATATACCACGGTGAGATTCACGAGCTTAGCGACGTAGTAATCGTATGAGGGGGAGCTGCATGTGAAACCTATCACAGAGCACTTGTTCCCTTTGGAAAACGTGATTTTATCTGGAAAAACAGAAGGAGGCTGACTACACCATGAAAAACGGTTGGTCACGTATTTTTGCCCTGGTAATGGGGCTGTCCTTGCTGCTGGCAATGCTGGCTGCCTGTGGTTCAGGCACTACAGGTGGTGGGGGTACTACACCCACAGCCGGCAACAAGATTATCAAAATTGGAACCGACTTTCCTACGTCGGGAAAGGACGAAAGCGGTGGCTTGCCTGCCCAGAATGGGGCAAACCTTGCGGTAGACCAGGCAAATGCCAATAACACCATTCCTGGCTACACCTTGAAATTCGACCCGATGAACGACGTTGGCCCGAGCGGAGCGCATGACCCGGCGGCTGGCAAGGCCAACGTGACTGCCATGATTGGTGATGCTCTCGTGGCCGGTGTCGTCGGCCCTTTCAACAGCGGCGTGGCAGAGTCGGAAATGCCGGTTGCGAACCAGGCCCCCATCGCGCTCATCAGCCCGTCCAATACCTTCCCGTGCCTGACGGAAACTACGCCTGCGTCACAGTGTACCGGCAGTAACAATATCATTTCACAGGTGCGTCCTTCGGGCACGGTGACCTACTTCCGCATCCCAACGACCGATGATCACCAGGGCCAGGTTGGCGCCGACGTGATCTTCAACACCCTGAAGCTTAAAAGGGTATACGTCGTTGATGATGCAGAATCCTACGGCACCGGTCTTGCTTCGTACTTCATCTTCTCGTTCAAGCAGCTGGGTGGCACAATTCTTGGTCACAGTAGCGAGCCGGCCTCGACGACATCGTATACCGGTCTACTGACCTCGGTTGCTTCAGCCCATCCCGATGCAGTCTACTTTGCAGGCACCGATGCGACAGGCGGCACGCCTTTCCGCCAGCAGTTTGGCCAGGTTGCTGCTCTGAAAGGCATTCCCCTGGTTGGTGGCGACGGCATTGTCACCGGTGACTTTGCCTCGAAGGTAGCCCCGTCGTTGAGCGTGGGCCCAGTTTATGGTACAACTGGTTCTGTCGATGTCAATACGGTTCCAGCCGCGCAGGACATCCTGATCCAGGCCATCAAGAGAGCTATTAACGGTGGGGCCACAGTGCCCAGCAGCTCATCTGATAAAGCGGGTGCGACAGCTTTCCGCTCGGCTGTTATCAACGCGCTCAAGCAAACCGACTACACCGGGCCGACGGGTCATCATACGTTCGATCCCAACGGTGATACTACCAACAAGGTCGTCTCGATCTTCCTGCTTCAGAACAAGAAGAGCCCGTGCGATGCAACTTGTTGGGTGCTTCAGAAAACTGTTGTCGTCGGGCAGTAACAGGAGGTAGGAGGCGCCACAGGGCTTCTCCACTGCCTCGTTGACGTTGATTGGTTCATTTACCTGTCCGGCTGGCAGGTGACTCAAAGGGAGCGACCGGTGGATTTGTAGCTACCGGCTAGCTCCCTTGCTGGCTATCAATTCTCTGGCTGTTTTCTCTTTATTTTAGCAGGAAGGGAAGAGTCGCGCCTATGTATTTATTTTTACAGGAAGTGATCGTCGGGCTTGCCAACGGAGCAATTTATGCTCTGATTGCCCTGGGTTACACGATGGTTTACGGCATTATCGAACTGATCAACTTTGCCCATGGCGATATTTTTATGATCGGCACATTTGTCTCCATTTCGGTGCTGGGCCTCATCGGTATTACCGTTGGCACACAGCCGGTCGGCGGGACTTTGATAGGGGCAATGGTTGTCACCGGGCTGTTTTGTATACTGGTGTGCGCTGTGCTGGGAGTAGTGATTGAACGAGTGGCCTATCGTCCTCTGCGCAATGCTCCACGCCTTGCTCCCCTGATCTCGGCTATTGGCGTCTCACTGGTTCTCCAGAATGTGGGAATACTCTGGAAAGGTGTTAACTTTGTTTCGTTCCCACAATTTTACTTTTTTACCGGTTCCGTTCACCTGGGACCAGCAGGCTCTGGCGTGGATATCAAAGCCGTCAATATCCTGGTGATCGTCCTGGCAGTGATCTTGATGGTGGGCTTGCAGTGGATGGTGACCCGAACACGTATAGGACGCGCAATGCGGGCTGTAGCCCAGGATCGCGAAGCGGCAGCGCTCATGGGGGTCAATGTCGATCGCATCATCGCTATCACCTTCTTTATTGGCGCCGGACTGGCTGGTGCAGCCGGTTTCCTCTACGGCTTACAATTCCCCAGCACGATCTTTGTGGTTGGCTTTACCACCGGCCTGTTTGCTTTCACTGCTGCCGTACTGGGAGGGATTGGCAACCTGGTTGGCGCCATGCTCGGAGGCGTGTTGATAGGCATCATTGAAGCATTGGCCTCGCTTATCCCCGATACGACCGATGCTGCTTATCAAGGTATTTTTGGTCTGCGCATTGGTTTACCGCATGGTGGATCTGCCTGGCATGAGGCGGTCATTTTCGCCGTACTCATTTTGATCCTGGTCTTCAGGCCATCCGGCTTGCTCGGCCAGCAGGTGCCGGAGAAGGTGTAAGGAGAGGAGAATGCTTCCATGCCACCAATCTTTTCTCGTAGGAACGAGGTGATGCAAGCATGTTTACATTGATGAATACTCGTACACTGATGCCCTCGCGTGATACGCGCGTCGCTCTGCTGAAGTGGGTAGTAGCGCTGGCTGCGCCACTTGCTTTTTTCACCTTCGTCTCGGTTGGCGAACAAATTATCAACGCGGTCATTTCGCCCGGAACGGCGAATCCTAATCTCCCCCTTGATAGCGGGTCGCTTATTCAGGCGGCTATTTTTACGTTGATTTTCTATCTCACGACGATAGCGCTCGCCGGGTATCTCGTTGCTGCTGATAGTGGGCGCTCCAGCATTATCAAGACCTGGGTCGAGATGGCCGTATTTGTCATCCTCCCTCTCTATCTGGTCACCTCCTTTGGCCTGATTATTGGTCTCGCATTGTGCATCATCGTCTGGCCTATTTACCTGTATCTACGCGGGCGGGTAAGTAAAGCCCTCACCTTTCCATCTCCACTGCGCTTCAGATACCTCATGGTGCTCAACGCATTTTTGCTCGTCCTATACGGCACGTTGAGTCAGGGGCAGCAATTAAGCGTGCAAGGAGTGGGCCTGGCGGCGCTCATAGTCGTACTCGCTCCGTTCGCAGGAGTACTCGCTCTCACAGTTGCCTTTGGTCTCCTGATATTGCTCGATGTGCTGTTGGCTGGCATACTTTTTGTTCCTCTTTATCTTTATTTGCTGGTGCGAGGTGGAAACGCGTATGTGGTGAACGAGCCTGCAACAGCCGAAGTACTCAGTTTGCCTGCTGACGAACAGCGAGCGATATTGCTTTATCGTGGCAGGATCGGGGGCTTCTGGTTCGCAACGGTATTTGCCGTAATCTGGTTGGTCGCTGATCTGATCTTCTACCTCTCCGGCTCCCTGCCGACGACTCTTTTGATATGGGCGCTTATTCGCACGCTACTCTTCCCTGTTGCTGGCTATTTCCTGGGGCAGCTAGGAGGAATGATCGCATTGAGCCGCCTGCGAAGCCAGGCAAGTAAACCCCTTAGTCTCGATCCAGCTGCTCAGGATGGTCGCGCGCCAAGACGAGGCTTTCTTAGATTATTATCTGGAGGAAGTAGCAATGGTCGCCCTGAAAATGCTGCAAGAGAGCAAGTGCCAAACGACCTTCCATTGCAGAGCGGGGGAGCGACGCGCTTCTACCTGCTTCTTCTGTTAGGGTTCGTGATCTTTTACCCGGTGTTGGATCAATACCTGTTCATCGTGGTTGGCTTCGCGGGCCTGCTCGACCTGGGGTATGTCGCGTTCTTTGCTATCGGCTCATATGTATGGGGCATACTCGGCTCACCACAGCTGGGTGTACTGACGGGCATCCACGTGGACCCCAATATCTGGCCCTGGTTTTTCTGGCCGGCTTTAATTCTGGCCGCCTTGATTGCCGCCTTTTGGGGAGTACTGCTAGGCGCTCCGACCCTGCGCCTGCGAGGAGATTATCTCGCCATCGTGACGCTGGGTTTCGGAGAAATCGTCCCGATTGTCTTTCTCGAGCTGGATAACGTCACCAGGGGAGCTAATGGCGTTGCCGGCGTCTTCTCGCCGGCTTTTCCTGGTGTCGTGTGGAACGGCATCACGCCAGTTCCGTACTATTATCTGATCCTGGCTCTGATTGCCCTGGTGTTCTTTGCGAATGTTCGCATGCGTGACTCCCGCATGGGGCGCGCCTGGATCGCTATTCGCGAGGACGAAGTCGCGGCGGCTTCTTCCGGGATCAACCTCGTCAATACGAAATTGCTGGCCTTCGGAACCGGCGCGTTCTTCTCGGGCATCGCGGGAGCTTATCACGCTGCCAAGCTGGGTGTGGTCTCGCCTGATGCCTTTAGCTTTGGCGACTCCATCATCTACCTGGCGATGGTCGTCATTGGCGGAATAGGCAGCATCCCGGGCGTCATCGTTGGAGCGTTTGTGGTGTACTCGATCAACCAGTTTATTCTCGCGCAGTTCGACGCCATTATCGCTGATCCGACTAACACCTTGTACCCGATCCTGCACCCTATTTATAGTCTCTTTTCCACGCTTAATCCCGGTTTCACATTTAGCAACATCCGCAACCTGCTTTTTGGGGTCATTCTCGTGCTGGTGATGATCTTCCGGCCGGAGGGCCTCATACCCAGTGCGCGTCGCAGGCGTGAGTTGCATCATACTGAAGAAGAAGGCGTGGAGGTGGGTGCACTGGATGTTACTCCGGGCGCGCCTGGCTTCGAAACGGAGGTGCATGTTGAGTAGTAACGAGCAGGAGAATTACTATGAGCGTTGAACAGGTGGTTGAGCATAGCGGTGAACCTCTGCTGAAGCTGGACAAGGTCACGAAACGTTTCGGTGGTCTTGCAGCAGTACAGGATGTCGATCTACAGGTCTTTCCGCAGGAGATCATCAGTGTTATCGGCCCGAATGGCGCCGGAAAGACCACCGTCTTTAATTTGATCACCGCCATTTATCGCCCAAGTACTGGTGACATTACTTTTGACGGTCGCTCGATAGTCGGGCTGAGGCCCGATACGATTGTCAGGCGAGGTATAACGCGCACGTTCCAGAATATTCGCCTGTTCAACAATATGAGTGTGATGGAAAATGTACTCGTTGGGCAGCATACCCAGCTCAAGGCTAACGCCTTAGGTTCCCTTTTTCGCACGCCTGAAGTCAGGCATGAAGAGAAAGAGGCGCGTGTGCGCGCGCTGGAACTCCTCAGCTTCTTTGGTTCCGAGCTGGTGGATCGCCAGGAAGAGTACGTGGTGAACCTCTCCTATGCGCAGAAACGCCGCGTCGAAATTGCGCGCGCACTGGCTGCCAAACCGAAACTGCTCTTGCTGGATGAACCGACGGCGGGTATGAACGAGGCGGAGACGCAGGAAGCAGTCAAGTACGTGAAGCGTCTGCGCGACGAATTGAAACTGACCATCTTGTTGATTGAACATAAATTGACAGTGACGATGGGCATCTCAGACCGCATTTCAGTGCTCGACTATGGGCGTAAGATCTCGGAAGGGCTGCCGGAGGAGGTGCGTAATGATGAGAAAGTCATCGCTGCTTACCTGGGCAAACCTACTGCGTCTGAACAGGCAGCTACTGATTCGTACTCTTCATAAAGAGACCTATCGCTTTCTTGCCCTACAATGGCTTCTCTAGCAGGAGGATAACTTACAACATGACCAATGCAGATACTTCTCCTACAGTCGATAGAGAGAATGTTCCTGGTCCTGAAACGCAGCGAGTACTTCAGCTCATCGATGTAGATACTTACTACGGACCCAGCCAGATACTTCACCAGGTCTCACTCGAAGTCAACAAAGGTGAAATCGTTTGCTTGCTTGGAGCAAATGCAGCGGGCAAAACGACGACGATGAAAACGATCTTTGGACTGGTGCGTCCGCGCCACGGCACAATAGAGTTTGAGGGACGACGCATCGATGGTATGTTGCCAGGCGATATCGTGCGCCAGGGCATGGCGCTGGTGCCTGAGGCGCGGCGTATCTTTCCGCGCATGACCGTACTGGAAAACCTGGAAATGGGCGCGTTTATTCGCAATAATCGCAACGAAATCAAAGAGGACATCGACCATGTTTGCCAGATTTTCCCGCGCATCAAGGAACGCTTGAAACAGGTTGCCGGTACCATGTCCGGGGGCGAGCAGCAGATGTTGGCAATGGGGCGTGCCATGATGTCTCGCCCGAAGATGATGTGTATGGATGAGCCATCTATGGGGCTGTCACCCATCCTCGTCGAAACGGTATTTAATACGATCCTGCGCATTCGCGATGAGGGTGTTACCATTTTCCTGGTCGAACAGAACGCCTCCATGGCTCTCAGCCTGGCCAACCGGGGCTATGTATTGCAGACGGGGAAGATCGTCTTGAGCGATGCCGCGAAAAATCTGCTGACCAACGACCTCGTTCGGCAAGCCTATCTCGGCGGCGGGTAACCAGAATGGCGGTGTACATACACGTGTACCCCGCCTTTTTCTCTCTATCTTGTATCTAACTGCCTATGCAAGTCTGCGATGCGCTTTATCACCTCATCCAGCGTGGACACTCCCAGCTCTTCCATATCCTCGCGCAATGTTTCCAGGCGTTCTAACAGCTCCATATCCTCGTACTCATGTTCATCAAATTCGTTATGCTCTATTGCCTGTTTCTGGTGCTTGCCTTTCATAGTCTCATCCTCTCTTTGCCAGGCTCCGTATACTTTTTCTTATCGGTGGTTAAAACGCAAGCGTAGAAAATGTCACCCGTTCAATGGAAAATGCCAGAGACGCGTTCCGTCGCTAATACGCAACACGTCCATCGTTCCGTTGGTTAGCCGAACGTACATGAGGCCATAGAAGACCTGTGGATACCATTGGATTTGAGCGGGGGCAGAATAGTGCCAGCGGAAGCGTGCATCGCTTCCGCTCCATGCGTCAATAGAGTGGTCATCCTTTCCCAGGTAAATAATCCCATCATTGACAGACGGAGCGTATTCAGGCGTATCCGCATAAAAGCTGTGTTGCCAGAGCAGGCGCCCATCGCTTGCCTGGATTGCATATGCTATACCGTCGGGCTGATTAAGGTTGGCATATATGATGTTGTTGTCAACGATGGGAGGGGATGCCAGGTTTACAAGAGGAGCGGGTAGTTGCGTGCGCCAGAGCAACATCCCGTTGGTTGTGTGCAGTGCGATCATCGAGCCATCAGCTGAGGTTATGTATACCACGTTATGGTAAACGAGCGGCGGGCTGGTGGTAGCCCTCAGCTTGAATTGCCAGAGCAGCGATCCATCCTGACCGCGCAATGCCTGAAGCGAGCCGTTCGCCGCGTTGTTGACGTAGACAGTGCCGTCCAGAATCGCCGGAGACCAGGCGCCCGCTCCTTTGGTAGGGTTGTATTGCCAGAGCAACGAGCCATTGTTTGCACTCCTGGCTTGCACAGCCCCACTATCTGAAACAATGTAGATTATGCCACTTTCAGCTGTGGGGAAGATAGTATCTTGAATGGAAAGTAATGATGAGTAGTGATAAATGAGCATTCCATCGCTTGCCCGTAACAGATAGAGCAGGTTTGTGCTGGTCTGGATGGAGACAATGCCGTTGTTTACCGTTAAGAACCCATCAAATGGCATAGGCATGCCGGCGATAAAATGCCAGAGTGGTTGTCCGTCGCTCCCTCGCAGGGCGTAAACGACGCCGCGCTCTGAATTGAGGTAGACAATACCGTCTTTCGCCAACATCCATGCCTGGCCTGTAAAACTATCTTGATGCGTCCAGAGGAGCGCCCCATCGCTGGCGCGCAATGCCTCGACGCGCCCATAATCCCCTTTAACCAAAAAACAGTAGATTGTCTGGTCCGATGCGATGGCATAATACGCAGTTGTCCCCAGGGGTACTCGCCATGACAGCTTTCCATCGCTGGCACGGTAAGCTGCAATTGATCCATCGGAGGCACTGACATACACAAATCCATTGTGGACAGACATACCGATGATAGCGAGGCGAGCGGGTGGGGGTGCAGGCTGCCTGGCATTGTTGCGGGATGGAGACAACAGAGGGGCTTGTAAGAGAATAATCAGTATGAGCAGGCTGACCATCAAAACGAGGCCGACGCGGATTGCCCAGAGAAGGGAAAAAGCACGAGCTTTTTTGGGCAATTGCAAGATCGGTTTATGGTAGCTTGCCGTGTTTTCCTCTCGCTCTGGAAGATCGATAATCTCTACCTTATCGTCATCCCAGCTATCGTACGGCCTTGTGTCGTTCATCTGGCTCTCTCAAGTGAATCTTAAGGGAAGATACGTAGGAAAATATTCTTAAGAAGAGTATACCCATTTGCTCGTCTCGCTGCAATAGAGTATTTCCTTATGCTATACTAGAGATGCTCGTCTGATGATACGGCCCACATCACCACTCCGCCAGGAAAATATGTGTCTCTTAGCCTGAAGAGGAGTGTGTGATATGGAGCGCATACAGAATCCCTACGGGAGGATTAACTAACAATGCATATTTTATTGATAGGCGGCACCCGATTTTTGGGCCGCCACCTGGTTGAGGCCGCCTTAACGCGAGGCCACGAAGTTACCCTCTTCAATCGCGGAAAAACCAATGCCGCCCTTTTCACAGGCGCCGAGAAATTGGTAGGCGACCGCAAGAGCGATCTGAACGTCTTGCAGGGCAGGCGCTGGGACGCGGCCATCGACACGTGCGGCTATGTGCCTCGTGTGGTGAGCGCTTCCGCCGAAACCCTGTCACACTCGGTCGATCACTACACCTTCATCTCCAGTATTTCCGTCTACGCCGACTTTAGCCAACCCGGAATGAATGAAACGGCCCCGCTTGCTGCTCTGCCCGACGAAACAGTGGAAGAGGTCACCAATGAAACCTATGGTGCCTTGAAAGCGCTGTGTGAACGAGCCGCTGAAAAGGCTATGCCCGGTCGCGTTCTCAACGTACGGCCCGGTTTCATCGTTGGCCCGCATGACCCCACCGACCGCTTTACGTACTGGCCTTATCGCGTCGCTCAGGGAGGCGAAGTAGCCGCACCTGGAACGCCGGGCGATCCTGTACAATTTATCGACGTGCGCGACCTGGCGGACTGGATTGTGCGCATGGTGGAAACCGGCAAAACAGGTGCCTATCATGCAACCGGTCCCGATCACCTGCTCACCATGCAGCGGTTTCTCGATACGTGTAAAGACACAACGAAAAGCGACGCTCGTTTCACCTGGATCAGCGAGGCATTTCTTGCCCAGCGCGAGGCCGAAGCAGATTTCCCCATCTGGGTACCCGCCTCGGAAGCCGGGGGAGCAACGATCGATTGCGCGAAGGCCATTACGGATGGACTGACTTTCAGGCCACTGGCAGATACAATTCTGGCAACCCTGGAATGGAACGCAACTCGCCCTGCTGGCTTTGAACATCGCGCAGGTCTATCAACCGAGCAGGAAACCGCATTGCTGCGAGCCTGGCGTGAGCAGCCATCACAGGAAGCCCGATCCTGAAAAAACCGCCCTCCTGCCCTTAAACTTGAGTATGTCCCTGGTCATCTATGGTAACGGAATAGAGGCCATTGCCTGAGTTCAGTCCCCGGCCCTGCCAGAGCAGTCGCCCACGAGTGAGCACAAGGAAGTGCCGGCCATCCGATGCCCAGAGGCTATTGGGTACCGGTTGCAGTAAAGCATGGGCATCGGGCAGTGCAGAGGTAGCGGTTCCTGTGGAAGTATCCGCGAGCAATTGCTGTTGACGCTGGTTGGCGGCCTGCACAAGTGAGAGGGTATGCAAGCCGTCGAGCAGCAAAAATTGACTATCGGGTGACCAGTAGGGTACACTGCCGTCCTCGACGGTGAACGAAAATGCTGTATGCTGTTTAAGCGTGTAAATGGTATCGGTCGTACCTGTACTATATAAGATCGAATTGCCATTGGGCGACCAGGCAAACTGCGTGCAGTAACAGGTGGTGATAGCGTTGGTCTGGCCACTGTAGTCACGCATTACAAGTTGTACTGCGGGTGCGTTACCGGTGGATGGCTGCGGTGACGAGGAAGGGAGAGACGTTGCAGTGACTGCATAAAGCAGCACGGGCTGCTGGTGAGCTGGCTGCCACAAAACGCGCTCAAGTGTCGCGGGTAATGGATGTCCCGGCAGCATGCCGTGCGCGAGCCACTGAAGATTTGTCCCTGCTAGCGTCGTCGTAAAAATACCCTGCAAAGAACTTCCTATAACCATTGAAGAGCTAGAAGTAAACGATGGGATGGAGTAAGAGGCGGGGAGGGATTTACGCGCAATGCCATCGGGCTGGTCGTTTTGTGAGACCCACCAGGACACGTCGATGGGGGACTGATCCTGCATATGTGTAGATTCTTCGCGGTAGAGCAACCGGTTTCCGCTGGTATTCCACCAGGCGTTGCTATGTTGGATATCAATGCTTGAAGCAACGATAGGGATAGGGACGCCGCCATCGATGCCGACAGTGTTCAGGGAACTGGGAAGGTCTCCAGGGAGTCCGGTGATGGGATTGGTTGCGTAATGTTTGCTGGCATGACCACTATCGAGCAGCCGGAAGACAAAGATATGATGGTCAGGCGACCATGCATAACCGATGACGGGCGCGCTCTCGGTCACCACCTCAAAGGCATTGGCGCCGGAGGGATCAATCGTCCAGAGGTGCCCGTCGCGCACAAACGCGATTTCATTGCCACCCAGGTGTCCAGGGCTACACGAGGCCAGGCTCAAGAAGAGCAAGAAGAGCAATAGTGCGATGCGCAGTTGTCTCATGCACAGAGTATAGCGCATGCATGTGTGGATGACAATGAGCCCTGGTCACCAGCGCTTCAGCAGGTGCGCTACTTTGCCTCCTGGCGTCAATTCGTAGCGCACGCGGTCCGGGTTGACATCTTCCACTTCCGGCACATTTTCAGCTGCGACGACGGTATCGTGTGGGTGCACCACATGCCAGACACTCGATACCGCGCCCGGCTCCTCCTGGCGATAGACAAAACGACGTGGTATTTTGGACTTGCGCGCCAGATGTTCAGCTTTGCCAAAGTATTCTTTCGCTTGCTGGTCTTCAAGATAAGGATCGACTACCTCAAACATGCGCGGGACGCGGCCAGGTTTAGGCTCACCTAAAAACAAAAAGACCACGGGTCTTCCCTCCGCGCTGTTGATGGCGGTACGTATCACCATATCATTATGCCCATTCTTCGCGGTTAATACCGCCAGCACGGAATCGGGCAAACGTCCCTCGATCCCCGTAGTGACCACCGGCAAGCGCCCCTTCTGCTTTTGGCGAGAGTAATTTACGTATGCGATCACCATACCCAGGCTTGCAACGCTGCCTCCAAAGGCTGTCGCCAGGGGTTTTGAGACCAGGTTGGTAGACCATGCGATAAACACCAGGAGGGTTGTCAAAATGCCCAGCCAGAAATCAAGAGAATGCCAGGCATCCCGAAATTTGACCCGCCACGAGGTTGCGGGAGTTGCAAGAGCCGCAAGGTCTTCTGGCCCAATTCCCCCTAGATTAGCCTGCGCCCCTGATGTAGCACCGTTATTTGGAGGAGTGGCGCTGCGCAGGACATCCTCAGCGAGCTTTTCCCTATTAGTTTCACTGAGATTGCCATTCTGTAGCCGCCTGGATAACGAGCGCGCAAGTTTTCTTTCGCGGTGGCGCACAATATCCAATCCCAGGCACGTCAAGGTAAACGCTCCCAGCAGGCCAAAAGCGTACAAATCACCCAGGAGATTGATGTTTCCCTTGACGAGGATGAGGACGAGAATAGGCACCCCGGTAGCCAGGGCAATAGAGTAATGGGGTGTCCCACGTAATTTATTTCGACGCAGGACGAATGCCGGGAAGAACTCCATACGTGAGAGCGCTAAAAACACGTGGTAAGCGCCGATAATAGCTGTATTGCTGGCAAATACCAGCAGCGCGCTGGCGCTGATGGCTACCTCGGTTTGTAAGACGATACCTCCCCATCTGCCTCCGAGCAAAGAGATTACCTGCCCTGAGAGTGTCGGATCTTCCACCCAACTCTTTGGGAGTAAGAGCGTTGAGAACATCGTTAAGAGTGGACTCGTTAACCCAATAGTTAAGACTACCAGCAAGAGTGCTAAACCCGCGACCTTCTTACGCGGGGTTCTCATGACGGGGGAAAGCTGCGAGATACTCTCCAGGCCGGAAAAGGCGAGGAACGAGCCGGCAAAACCTGACAGGATCGTAGCAAGCCCAAGCGTATGATTCTCAAACATTTTAGGGAATAACGATAAGAAAAAGGAGAAAGAAATATGTGTAAAGACCGTTATAAGGATGGCAATATCGCTAACAAATGCAATTATAGCTCCTATCAGGCTCACTTTCGCGCTTTCGCTAATACCTACCCAGTTAAGAATACCCAGTATCACCAGTGCAATAATTGTTGCAAAAAGAACCCAGGGACCAAGCCCAGGTATCACCACGCTGAGATACAACATACCAGAAAGGCAACTAATGGCAGCTGTAAGGAAGTAATCGACCAGGATAAACATGCCACCAAGGGCACCAACCCAGTGATTGATAGCCTGGGCCGCCACCGTCACCACTCCACCACCTTGCGGGAAGCGCTGAGTCACCTCTGAGTATTTCAAGGTGAGCAGCACAAATACCGACATCGTCAGAAACACGAAGAACCCGGCCAAACTTCCTATGCCATTGGTGTTATAGAGAATCCCAGGGACATAGTACACCGATGTACCGATATCGGCGAAGACAACGGCCCAGCAGAGAATGGGGCCAAGCAGGTTTTTCCCATGACTCTGCTCGCCCCCGGCAGACACTTGTGAAGCGTCTTGTGTCACTGATTCTTGAGCCATAAAAATCCTATCTTAGCAATAAGAGAAAAGAGGCGCAAATTGTACTGTAATAGATAACATAAGCGTACTTCTTAGCTAGCGCAAGCTATGCTTTTCCGATAGTGTACCATAGGGTTCAATGCGAAACAAGGAAACCACTGTTTGTTCTAGATTTTCTTATAGCCGTAAAATAGTCTCTGCTATTGACGAGTCTTGACTTATCACCTATGCTAAAATAGTAGCCGTGAAGGCGTTTCGCATTGCTTTCCCTATGAGATGAGCCATGAGCAAGCTTAAATACTTACCCTCACCGGTTGGCAGGGATGAAGCACGTTGGGTGCGGTATGCCAGTGACAGCGTATTGGCAACGGCAGCTGCGCTGCTGGTAACAGGCATCATCTACGTATTTCAACTCTATCCGCGTATTCCTAATATCTCGCTGCTCTACCTGTTAATTGTATTGACCCTTGCCAGTACACGAGGACTCTATTCCGCTATCGTTGCTTCAGTAGTGGCTTTTCTCTCGTTTGACTTCTTTCTTACCCAGCCTTTATATACATTTACCATATTTAAAGTAGAGGAATGGTTAGCGCTGTTCATCTTTCTGGTGACCGCCATCATTACGGGTCAGCTAGCCTCAGCGCTGAGACTACGTGCTGAGCAGGCCAGAAAGCGTGAATACGAAACGCGCGTCCTTTATGAACTCGTGCGTGATACCAATCGCGAAGAAAATGTGGAGCGCCAGCTCAGTATCATTGCGCGCGCTGTCGTCGATGTATTTTCTTCCTGGGGAGTGCGCGATTGTGCTATTCTACTGCCAGATGCAAGTGGAAAACTGGTTATACAGGCCAATACTCGTTCGTCCAAAGAGCAAGTAACGTTATTGGCTGATGAAGCTGCAACCGCTACCTGGGTTATGTCACAGGCGCAAACTGCGGAACTGCACGATGTCTCGCTCACCCCTGAAAGGTATGCTCCCAGGGCGGTAGTACGCAGTACGAACCTGAAACATCCCATGCGGCGCTATGTGCGCATGGTGCCTTTGACATTGGGCCAGCGTGTGGTTGGCGTGCTGCGTCTCTCGATGGAGGATGACCCACGCCTTTTTAGCGCGGAGAGATCGCTGGGGGTAGAGCGTGAACGGTCACACCCTGGAACTACCTTTTTCTGGACCTTCGTCGATCAAGCCGCCTCGGTGATTGAACGGGAGCGTTTGCGCCGCGAAACCCTGCAAGTGGAAGTCCTGCGGCGCACCGATGCCCTGCGGGCGGCGCTGCTTTCTTCCGTTTCGCACGATCTGCGCACGCCTCTCTCATCGATAAAAGCAGCGGCCAGCAGCTTGCTTCAGGAAGATGTGCAATGGGATGACGAGGCACGCCACAGCTTTGCTCTTGCTATCGTGCGCGAGGCTGATCGGCTCAATCGCCTGGTGGCGAACTTGCTCGACATGTCTCGTATCGAGGGAGGCGCGCTCAAACCTGAAAAAGAGTGGTATCCTATCAATGAATTGATTCAAGACGTGGTGGCCCGCATGCAGCCAGTATTGCAGGGGCGCGTCGTGCATACAGACCTACCCGCCGATCTGCCGCCGGTGAAGCTGGATTATTTGCAGATAGACCAGGTGTTAACCAATCTGCTTGAAAACGCTGTGCGCTATACACCAGCCGAATCGCCCATCGACATTGGTGTACGGCTTGACGGAGAGTATATGCTGATCAGTGTAGCTGATCGCGGCCCTGGCATACCGGCAGCAGATTTGGACCGTGTCTTTGACAAGTTTTACCGCGTGATGGAGACGCAGACGAAAGCCACCCGTACCACGGGTTCGGGGTTGGGCCTGGCGGTATGCAAGGGCCGCGATCAGCTACACTGATCAGCATATACTCTCCGTCAAGCCGTACACCAATGTCGATGGGCGATTCGGCTGGTGTATAGCGCACAGCGTTTTCAAGCAGATTGGTTAACACCTGGTCTATCTGCAAATAATCCAGCTTCACCGGCGGCAGATCAGGAGGCTTTAGAAGCGATTGGGCATTACCGGCCGGATTTGATGGTGCTCGATCTGGGTTTGCCTGGCATGAGTGGACTGGAAGTCTGCAGGCGTGTGCGAGCGCAGTCCAATTTACCGATCATTGTGCTCTCGATCAAGGATACCGAGCGCGATAAAGTGCAGGCGCTTGATCTGGGGGCCGATGACTATGTTTCCAAACCGTTCGGAATGAATGAAATCCTGGCTCGTATACGCGTTGCGCTGCGCCATGCCGCCCAGGTTGAATCCGGCACCGAACCCATCTTTACAGCCGGGCCACTGAGCGTTGATTTTGTGCATCGCCTCGTCCAGGTCAACGGACAGGAAGTCAAGCTGACGCCCACAGAATATGA
>VBHV01000073.1 GCA_005881995.1 Chloroflexota bacterium
GGGTGAGCATACCAAACCGCGTGTCCACAGGTGTCGCAGAACTCGACGAAATCTTGCGCGGTGGGCTTATTCCGCGGCGCGCGTATCTTGTGCGAGGCGATCCGGGCTGTGGAAAAACCACACTGGGTATGCACTTTCTGTATGCAGGGGCGGCCAGAAACGAAGCGACGCTCTTCATCAGCCTGGGAGAGCCGCAGGAACACGTCTACGCGAATGCTGACTCCATTGGCTTAGACCTGAAAGATGTAGCCTTTCTCGATCTAAGTGTGAACACCAAGTTCTTTACTGAGATGGAGCACTACGATCCCCTCGATTCCTTCGAGACAGAAGCCGGGTCGATTTCACAGAAGATCATCCGGCAGATAGAACTGCTCAAGCCACAGCGCGTGTTCCTGGATACCATGACCCAGTTGCGCATTCTCTCGCCGGATACCTTTCAGTTTCGCCGGCAGGTGCTCGCCTTTCTGAACTTTCTTACCGAGCAGGAGGCGACGGTGCTTTACACCTCCGAGAGTAGTAATGCCTCCGCCGACGAGGACTTGCACGCGATCAGTGATGGAACGATCAATCTCATCTCCACCACTGGTGGGCGCAAGCTCTATATCAGTAAATTCCGTGGATCCGGCTACCGGCCTGGACAGCATGCCATGCGCTTGACCGAGCGGGGCCTCGAGATATTTCCCCAGCTCCCCCTACGGGCATACCTCCGCAGTTACGAAGCGGAACAAATCTCTTCTGGCATCATGGAACTGGACGCCCTGCTGCACGGAGGGGTGATGCGTGAAACGATCACGCTGGTAACCGGCCCGACCGGCGTTGGCAAGACCACGCTTGGACTCCAGTTTATGCGGGAGGCGGCCAGCCGAGGAGAGCGGTCACTCATCTGCCTCTTCGAAGAGTGGGATGATATGCTCCTGGAACGCAGCGAGTCCATCAGTATCCCGGTGCGCGCGATGCGTGAAGCCGGTTCGCTTTTCATCGAGCAGGTTGAGCCTTTGTACTATACAGCCGACGAGTTTGCCTACCTCATCAGAAAGAAGGTCGAGGAGAAGCACATCTCCATCGTGATGATCGATAGCATCGCGGGCTACCGCCTCTCGGTGCAGAGCGATGACCTGGCCAACCAGCTCCACAGGCTATGCAAGTACTTGCAGAATGTCGGCGTAACCGTCCTGCTGATCAACGAGATCGATGAGATTGGCAGCGATTTCAAAGTCACCGACCTGGGCATCAGTTATATGGCGGATAACGTCATCTTTCTACGCTACATTGAAGCCCAGGGAGAACTGCATAAAGCTATTGGGGTCCTCAAGAAACGGACAACCGACTTTGAGCAATCCATGCGCGAATTCGAGATTACACGCTACGGCATTAAGATAGGCCGTCCGCTGACCGAGCTGCGCGGCATTTTAAGCAAGGTGCCGGTGTTGCCTGCTAGCCCAGATACAAGAAAGAAGTGGAGAACGAGGGAATGAACAGGTAATCAACCATGTTTCAACACTGTGACAAAAGGAGCGCTTTATGAACCAGGCTATAACCACTAAACGGAAGAGGCACATTCTGGTCGTCGATGATAGCGACGATATGCGCATCCTGCTCGGGCAGATACTCGAGAAGGCAGGCCACCATGTCATTTTCGCCGAGGACGGGCAAACCGCGCTTGCCCAGGCGCAGTTGTACCATCCCAGCCTTATCCTGATGGACCTGTCGCTACCGGATATGAGCGGGTGGGAAGTAGTAAGTCGCTTACGTCAGAAGAGTGAATTTCTCGATACCCCTATCATCGCCGTCACTGCGCACGTTTCTTCCGACGAAGTCGAGCGAGCGAGAGCGGTCGGTTGCACAACGCATATCGGTAAACCTTTCGATTCCGCTATCTTGCTGCGCAGCGTCACACGTCTGCTCAGCAGCAGTGCCTACAGACCATAGCGCCCAGATTGCGAACGATTAGCGTTCCAACAAATGCCGCTTGGGAGCAGATGCTCTACTCCCAAGCGGCATTCCGATTCCCCCGAGCACTCTTCTCGCTAAACAGAGGCGCTCGTGCTTATTTGCAAGCGTTGGGTGATCACTTGCACGATAGCCTCAACATGGCTGGGATTCTCCCAGATATCGACATAGCTGACGCCCGGCATCATCGACAATCGTCAGCATCATCACCGGAATGCTGGCGGTGGTGGCATCGCTTTTGAGCCATTCGAGGACCGTCAAACCACTGCTATCCGGTAAGAGCATATCCAGGGTAATCAAATCAGGCCGGGCTGTTCTGGCCAGTTGAAACGCTTCCTCACCTGCGGAGGCCACCATCACCTCATAGCCGGCGCCTTCCAGATAGTGCTGCAAGAGGCGCCGGATGTCCGGTTCATCATCGACTACCAGGATACGCTTGCCCGGCGGAGTCTCCCGTGGCAACGCGGGAAGTCCCGGAGACTCGGCCAGGGGGAGTGTGAAGCGAAACGTGGAACCGTGACCAGCCTCGCTCGTCACCTGGATCTCCCCTCCCTGCATTTCTACTAGCGACCGGGTGATCACCAGGCCAAGGCCGGTGCCACCGCCTACCTTCGTCACGGCGTTGTGCGCCCGGTAGAAGCGGGTGAAGAGCCTGGCTTGCTCCTCTGTGGACAGTCCGATACCAGAATCGGTTACGGCTATGGTGGCCATGGGTCCGACTACCTCGACAGAGAGGTCGATGTGTCCTTCCTCCGGGGTATATTTGTGCGCATTGGAGAGCAAATTGCTGAGAATTTGTGTCACCCGGTCGGCGTCACCGAGCACCATGGGGGCTTCCTCAGGCAGATGCAGGGTGAACATCTGTCGCTTAGCGTCCCAGCCTGGTTGAAAGGAGGGCACCAGCTCGCGAATGAGGAGGTTGATATTGAGGGGGATGGGGTGCAATTCCATCTTGCCGGATTCCATGCGCGAGAGATCCAGCAGGTCATTGGCGATGCTCAACAACCGGCGCGTATTGTTCTGCGTAATTCCCAGAAATTCCCGCTGCACCTCGGTTAGCTCCCCAATGGACTCGTCATTTAAAAGCAGATCAATATAGCCCTTGATGGAGGTCAGCGGCGTGCGCAACTCATGGGACACCATAGAGACAAATTCGGACTTCAACCGATCGACTTCACGTTCATGCGTCACGTCATACCAGACATAGAGCCGGCCAAGATAGGTCTGATCGACATCCCTGACGGGCAGTGAAGAGAAATCGAACTCACGCCGCCCAGGCGCCACTTGTACCTGTTGTTCTCGAAAGATGTGTTCCTGGTCAGGGTTGCCCCAGGTCAGCGATCGCTCCAGCAGGACTGCGTCAACGAACAGCCCTTTCAGGAGGGCCGCCAACTGGTCGGGTGATTGCGAAAGCACGGTGGTGTCGTCGAGCCCAAAGAAGTCGCTAAAGCGCCTGTTCACCTTAAGCGGGCGTCCATCAGGTGAGAGAAAGAGCATGGCCTCTTGGGAGGCATCGATGATGGCACGCAGTTGACTTTTCGTGCGTTCCAGCTGCATATAATTGTCTTCCGCACGATGCAAGGCCGTCTGCAAGCGGACTTCGCTGATACGAAACGCCTCTTCGGTTGTCTCCCTTTCTTGTTCGTAGCCATGTGATTGCTCTGGCTCATCGGGTACACTCTGCAATGTGCGTCTATGTGCCATGCACTATACTCCTACCTGTCAACAGGCGGGCTACCTCCTGTAGCAAAACCCTCGTATCGAAGGGCTTGCCGATATGAGCTGTACACCCAACAGCCATAGCGCGCTCTTCATCAAAGGGAGCAACATGTGCGGTGACGGCAATGATGGGGGTGGTACGAAACTCACTCATTTTGCGCAAGTGTCCTACGGCTTCCCACCCATCGATATCCGGTAACGAGAGGTCCATCAGGATGAGATCCGGGTGGTATCGTTTGGCCTGGGTCAGAGAGGTTTGTCCGTCTTCGGCAAACACCACACGGTACCCTGCTTTCTCCAGAAGCTGTTCCATCAGCACGCGCATATCCTTGCTATCATCCACTACCAGGATGTGTTTTTTCTGTTCGGCGCTCGTCTGTTCGTCCATAATGCTCCTTGTCTTCATGTCTTCCAACACTATTCCTTCGTTTCTATAAGGGAAGGACAAGACGTAGGGAAGAATAGTCAAACATGCTTCTGTTCTTTCCTGATCTCCATGGAATCAGTATACCGACTTGTTCAAAATAGATTCCCTTCGATGTATCAGATTGGGATCACCCTCAAATCACAATTGTGTAACTTGCGCTCCCGTAATTCTGCTCTCCGTCTACTGCATAAACCAACAGTGTATGCTTTCCTGGAGATAATCGGCGTGTATCCAACGTCAATGATGCACCTGT
>VBHV01000074.1:0-5391 GCA_005881995.1 Chloroflexota bacterium
CGGAATTGGACATACGTAGTCTCCCTGAATATTACTCTGGCGGGATTTCCTGGAAAGCCGCCTTGAGCTGGATACCCTGCTGTGCGCGCACAATGCGCATAATGACGTAATATATCACTCCCGCGATTGGAACTGCAAAAGCTTCGATCAGGGGCTTTACGCCTATTTGACCGAAGGCAGTGGTGGTGAATGCCACATAGAGTACGAAGGCCCAGCTTAACAGCATGATCACGCCCACAATTGTAATTACCGGGACACCGGCGATGTGCGCGCGTACCATCTGCGGAGCAGACTCGAAGAGTGAGCGGCGCGTGAAAGGCATGACGATTGCCGCCAGCGCGACCAGGATGAAAGCGACCGCCATCACCGCTATCACGTTGAGCAGCAGCGCACCCAGGTTCTGATAGATGTTCATGTAGTTCAGGAACTCAACCCAGATGGCGACAATGATGGTAGCGATTACCGGCGTGTGCAGGCGGTCATTGATGCGGGCAACTCCATCTGGCGCCAGGCGGTCAAAGGACCAGGCAAACAGGTTGCGCGTGGCGATGAGGAAGCCGGTTGGCGTCCACCAGAGCACCGAAAGCACGAAGCAGGCGGCCACAAACACTTGCAGGAAGCCCGGCAGCGCCAGGAATTTCACCAGCGTTGGCAGGTAGGGCGCGAAGCCCAGCGAGGACTTGTTGAAGCCGAGGAAAGCGATGGAGGCGAAATTCGAGACGCCGTAGGTGTTATACACCAGCAGCGAGGCCCCCACATACAGTATCGCGCTAATGACCAGCGCACCGATGATCGAGACAGTTGCAGTACGACGCACATTCTTGATCTCGCCCGCGAAGTAGCCCGTCCATTGGAAGCCGGTGAAGACCTGGAAGGCGTAGATCATGGCAAAAATCGTACCGGCCCAGTCGAGCGCACCTCCCGACAAGAAGCCTGCCTTGTTCGCCGCGCTCGTCACCTGCTGGATAGTGGTGCCGCTCTGCGCGTTGAAGTTGGAAACGAACGCATCGTGTCCGGTCATAGCCAGCCCAATCAGCCAGATGATCATGCCGAGCCAGACCACCGCGAAACTGTAGACCATGTAGCGAGCGACACGCTTCGTTCCCAGCATCATCAATCCGGCAAAGAGAATCGTAAGTAGGGTGGCTATCAGGAATTGCGTTAGCTGGTCAGGCGCCCATGTAAATCCTGCCACATACCCCAGGCTAGGCAGCAGCAGCGTCATCATGGTGGTAAAGTTAAAAGAAATCCAGGTAGTAAAGACGAAGGTGAGCGAGAGATTCGTAATGAATCCCACGCCCGGTCCCAGGATACGGCTCACCCAGACGTAATCTCCACCCGAACGGGGCATGGCAACCGTGAAGTACAGGTAGACCATACCAAAACAGAATACCAGGGGGATAGACAGGAGAAACGAGACAAGCACGTTGGCGTTGGGCCAGAAGGTGGGCGCGAACGAAAATACCTGCGTGATGCCGACGGGAATGAGGACAGCTGAGAAAACCAGGTTGAAGGCATCAAATGGTGAAAGCTCGCGCACCAGGCCCGTCGCATTGCGCACGAAGACCGTGGTCGAGCCTTGTGGGTTTGAACCGCTGACAGTAGACATCGGACCCTCCTTTTAATAAAATCCACCTACTCTGGTGGTAGTTCGCTGTAGATCAAATCCAGGTTGATACCCTGTGCCGCTCGGACGGCACGCGCTACGAAGTAGATCAGCAGGCCGATCACAATCAACGATCCCATGAAGATGAAGCCGGGCAGCGGCCCCAACTGTGCGTTGGCGATGCCAAGCGCCTGATAGGAGAGCACCAGGTATGCCAGGCCGATCATCACAAGGATCGAAAGTCCCGCGACAATAGGCAGAATGGGGACGCTGCCAATGCGCACGTTTGCAGGCGAGTTCCTGAAAAGGTCGGGGCGACGGATGGGAAATGCGATGGCCGCCACGCTTACTGAGAGGATAGTGACGACTCCGGCCAGCACGCCCATGGAGAGCAGCGTGGCGAACGAGGTGGATAGCACCGACCACGCCAGGATGCCTGCAACGATGATCGAGGCCACGATGATCGCCGGGATGGGAGCGTGCGTGCGCTCGCTCACTTCGGAAAGCTTGCTGGGCAAGATGCGGTCAAACGACCAGGCGAAAATGGTACGCACGGGCATAAAGGTATTGGGGAACATGGCCGGCAAGTTCCAGAAGACGAAACTGATCGCGATGAGCAGTGCAAAGACCGAGTTATTGGCCGCGATGCTTGCTATCAAATTGTAGTAAGGCTGCACCGGCAACAAATAACCGGGTGAGCCTGCCAGGGCGTTGATGCTGGCGACAAATGGCTCGCTTGCAGTGCGATACAGGAGCAGGACGCCAATGATCATGAAGAGCGAGTCCCAGACCAGGGCGCCGATCATGATTGAAAGTTGGCGGCGCAATTTGCCAGCCGATTTCAACTCTCCCGCGATGTAGACCGACCACCAGTTCCACATCATGAAGGTCATGATGATGGCGACCACCGGCAGCGTCGAGGAGAATTGATGGCCTCCGGTGAATGTAAAGCCGATCTTGTTAGCGGCAGTCTGGATGCTCTGAAACGAATTGGGGCTGTGTGTAAATGGCTGCGCGAAGGCGTTGAAATTGGCGATGAAGCCGGAATTCGAGCTAATCAGCAGCGCGATAAACGCCAGAAATGTTCCCAGGCTGGCGATAATCCAGCACACATTTTGCACACGAAACGCTGGTTTCGTCCCCATTGACATGGCAACCGCCAGGATGATGATCAACAACAACCCCAGGCCAAATGTCCACCACTGGCCCGTTGCATTGGTGCCGCTGACCGCATTACCTGCGTTGATGAGTCCGTTGTTTTGTGTGACCGCGCCCAACACCGCCAGCGCGGGGCCAAGCGCCAGTACCGCGAAAGAACGCGCCCAGAAGGCCGCACCGATCAAGGCCGAGACCGCGGCAGAGAAATTGCTGAACACAGCCACGGCAGGATGCAGGATACGGCTGATCCATACATAGTCGCCGCCCGTGCGGGGCATGGCCGAAGCCATCATCGACATCATGATGCACACAGGTATGTTCACCACAAAAGCGATCACCAGCGCCAGCACTATATCCGCGCCGGGGAACAATCCCAGAGCGTATAAAATGCCGAAAGCCAGGGTAGCGCCAACAGGCGCCGAGAAGACCGCGTTGAAAATAATGGCATCGAGTACCGATGCCTCACGAACGAGGCCCGATGATTGCCGTACATAGAGGGATGAGGACGAGGATGGAGAAGTTTCAGATTGCATGTCCACTCCTTCGCCTGTCGACAGGCAAATAAGGTACGTTAGATGAACCACGAGGAGCATGATGACCGCGGTTAGGGTTTGTGAATGATTGCCAGGAATACAATTGGACTTCCAGGGCGATCATTGCCAGGCCTGCTTGAGAACGAGCAGGACGCACACAACATCGAGGAATACAATTGGACTTCCAGGGCGATCATTGCCAGGGCGGCCAGGGCGACCCTCGCGGTCGCCCTGGCAATCTTTCACAGACCCTGTGACCGCGGTCGTCGTGCTTGACATACAAAGATTTATTAGTTAGAGTATACAGCAAAGAACATACTCTGTCAATGTAAATATGTCATAGTTTGTTTTATTTTGTCGGGGCAGTTTTGTAGAGGAGCGTGTCCTATGCTGGCGAGCGAACGGAGAAGACTCATACTGGAGCGCGTGGCAGAGCTTCAATCGATCGAGGCTCAGGCGCTGGCTGATGAGCTGCAGGTCTCTGCGATGACGATCCGGCGCGATATCAAGCGCCTGGAACAGGATGGTTTCCTGCGGCAGACCTATGGTGGGGCGACGGTACATATCACGAAGAGCGTGGAACTGGGGTTTAACAGCCGGGCTTTGCAGTACGCGGCTCAAAAACGATTGATCGGTGCTTCCGCCGCGCAGATGATCGAGCCAGGGCAAACGCTGTTCCTGGGAGAAGGCACGACGACCTCGCAGTTTGCGCAGTTTTTACCTCCACACCCTCACCTGCAGGTGATCACCGCTTCGCTCTCGCATGCCAGCCTGCTCGCCTCGCGCAATATTCGTGTCATTGTGCTCGGTGGCAAACTACACGCTGATGAATTGACTATGACCGGCCCGATTGCGGAAGCCACACTCAATCGCTTTTACGCGGATGTGTGCATTCTTGGCGCGGCGGGATTCGATCTCCAGGTGGGTGTGACTGAATTAGACTATGAAGTAGCCTCGCTGCATCGCTTGATGATGGAGCGGTCGCGCCGCGTTATCGTGCTGGCCGATCACAGCAAGCTGGGGTTTCGCTCGCCTGCCGTTGTAGCTCCGGTTAGCATGGTGACGACGCTGGTAACAGACGAGGCCGCTACGCAAGAGATGCTCGATCAACTGCAAGCCTGTGGCATGCAGGTTACGCTCGCCGGGAAGGGCGCACCCGAACGCGCAGGTCAACCCGATATCCAGCCAGAAACGGTGATGTGATGGCAACGACACTCTACTATGCCAGCGATGTGCATGGCTCAAACCGCTGCTTCCGCAAGTTTTTGAACGCGGCAAAGTTCTACAAAGCCCAGATACTTGTCATGGGCGGCGATATATTAGGCAAGGCTATCGTCTTCCTGGAGGAAACGCGGCCCGGCGTCTATGTCACGAAAGAACGCGGTCAGCGTCTTGAACTGACCTCAGAAGCCGAAGTTCAGGAGTTCGAGAAGGTTGCAGCCGATAAAGGACTGTATACGTATCGTTGCCGTGAGGGAGGGCAGGATGCGCTCTATGCCTCAGGCGAAGTCGAGTCACTCTTTGAACGCTTGATGAAAACGCGCCTGGCAGAGTGGGTCACGCTGGCAGACGAACGTTTAGTCAAGACGGGAGTACTCTGTTATATGATGGGCGGCAATGATCACCCACCGGCTGTTCTAGATGTGCTGGACAGCGGTCATATAGTGCACAATCCCGAGGGCGCACCCGTGCAGCTTGATGAAGCCAGCGAAATGATCAGCCTCGGCTGGTCGAACCCAACCCCCTGGAACACGCCTCGTGAATGCAGTGAAGATGAACTGGCACAGCGTATCGATGCGCTGATGGCGCAGGTAAAACGCCCCGATGCTCTCGTCATGAACCTGCATGTCCCCCCTTATGGCAGCGGATTGGATGACGCGCCCGAACTGAACTCTGATTTGAAAGTGCAAAGCAGCCTCGGCCAGACGCGCTTCAAACCCGTCGGCTCTACCGCTGTGCGGGCAGCCATCGAGCGCTATCAACCACTGTTAGGTTTGCATGGGCATATCCACGAAGCTCACGCCTCCTGCAAGATTGGGCGCACTGTCTGCATCAATCCCGGCAGCGATTACAGCGAGGGAGTACTGCACGGCG
>VBHV01000074.1:5511-10694 GCA_005881995.1 Chloroflexota bacterium
ACGGTGAACAAAGGCAAGCTGAGGGGCTACCAGATGGTGAGCGGTTAGATAGCGAGGGCGTAGGGGAACAACAGGAGGTGTACATTATGGCAAACTTGCGTCTCGTTATCAATGTCTGCTTTGCGGTCAAGCGTTGGCCGGAACCAGAGCAGTGGGTGCGCATCGTGAAGGATGAGTTGGGGCTGGATTGCTGCCAGTTTAGCTTCGACCTGGTTGACCCTTTGCTCGACGAGGGCACGACTATGGCTTACGCTGATGCTGTTCGCGAGCTTGCTGCTGCTCGTAATATCTTCATTCACAGCGCTTTTAGCGGGCTGGCTGCCTATTCGTGGAGCCAGTTATTGCATCCACACCTGTCTATGCGCGAGGCGGCCACACGCTGGTATGAGCGTGCCATCGACTTCACGGCTCGCCTGGGAGCGAGCGGCATGGGCGGCCACATCGGCGCATTCAGCGTTCAGGATGCTATGAAGCAGGAGCGCAAACAAATTCTTTTGCGTGAGTTGCGGGAACGGCTGACAGGGCTTTCGCACTACGCCGCGCACAAGGGGCTTTCTCACCTGCTGTTCGAGAACATGGCGGTAACACGCGAATGGGGACACAGCATCGAGGAAGCGCAGTGGCTCAGCGACCTGGATACGCGCGGCGGGGTGCCACTGGTACTTTGCCTTGACGTGGGACATCCCTGCGCCCTGCACACGGGAACCGCCAGCGATGATTATCTCGCCTGGTTTGCAAGCTCCTGGTCGCATCTCCCCATTGTGCATTTGCAACAAAGCGACCGCACAGGCGATCATCACTGGCCTTTCACACGGGAGTATAACGCGCGAGGGATGATACGAGCGGAGGATGTGCTACGGGCAATTGAACCGTGGCTGACGCGTGGAGATGTGTTTCTCTTTCTTGAGCCGATTCATCCTTTCGAGGCCGATGATAATGTGGTACTGGATGAGTTGCGAGAGAGCGTGGGATACTGGAGGGAGGCTCTGGCTAAAAGGTAATGTGGTGTGTGTCCATCTGTTCCAACACCTTCATCTTGCCCATCAGCAGTTTCGCCAACTCGTAGCCCAATTCACGCTTTTGCGCGGCGAGGGCGGCCGGAGAGCTTGCCTATATGCATACGGCGGTCAGGCCAATCGATTCGGGGGTCATGATCTCGTAGGTGCGTGCGTCTTTGAGGACGCCGTCCTGGTGGATGCCGCCAGTGTGGGCGAAGGCATTGGCACTTGAACAAACTTGCTGCATCTCGTCTCCTACATGAGGTGGATGCCGCCGCCGTGCGCGAAGGCGTTGGCGCCGACCGATGCCCAATCTTTACGCACGGGTACACTACAAGGACATCTTTCTTGTTGTGAGTTCTCTGCTTTTTTATCGTATTGACTTATCAATTGACGTTTTGGTATATTTATAAAGGTATTTTTACTTAATATTTTTACTATAAAGAATTGCTTGTTAAGCTTAAAGAGGGGGTGAGTAGTGGATTCTGTCCCGAATATAGCTGTAGAAATAGCGCGACAAGTCGCACCAGACGAAATTTTCGAGGCTCCGCTTATAGCCGAAAATTTCGTTAAGGGAGGCAAAAGCAGAAAAGAGCTTTTGCAGCAAACTAGAGCAGGAGAACTTGGAGGCTTTGGTATCGGTGAAGCGGCTATCCTACCCTGGATATTTCACGCGATGGCCGCGGCCGCCCCATTCCTTGCAGGCTTCCTAGCGTCCAGGACCCTGGATAATTCCAGCATCATCATCAGAGAAATCCATTCCGCGCTCAATGCCCGCAAGTCCACGCCCCAGAATCAGGGACAGTCGAGCCAGCAACAAGAGCAGCAGGGTGCGCTTTCATCATCTCCACAGAATCAGCTTTATGCTGTACCGAAACAGTTGCAGCAGTGTGTAGGCATGATGACAAAGGCGCTACAAAAGGCGGGCTTATCGCCGGAGGAGAGCGAGAGAGTTGCATATAAGGTAATCCTGGTGCTTTGGGAAGATGCTCCCGGTGCTTTAGTGTTTCTACACAAGATCACGGAGAAGAAATAATGGCAACTTCATTCACTCATGCCAAGCCAAGCGAGCAGAGAAGTAGTGTGTTGCCTCCCTGGCTCTGGTTCTGGCTCGCCGTTTATATCATAGGGGTTTCATCGGTATTTGATCGCGTAAAGGTGAATCTACTCATTCTCTTTACTGGCAATGATGGCATAAACTCTTCTATAAGGTATAGTGCATTTGAAAGAGTACCAGGCGTAGTAGAAATATTGCTTGATTTCGCTCTATTTACCGGTGTACTCACAGTGTTTCTTCCCTGGATTAGAACTGTTTTCCTGCAGAGAAAATATGGACTCACTGAACCGCAGTTCTTACCACCCGGAACGCCACAACAAACCTTGCAGACCCTGAGCGGAGTAAGCGGATTTGTAAGGGAGCATGCACCTGGACTTATTCTTACATATAACGCTGGTGGGAAAATCCTATCGGATAAAGCCTTTGTATACCCTATCGGCTATCGCAAAGCGGGCCTGGCTCTATCTGGTAGGCTGTTAGCCCTCTGGAACAGAGATCAGCAGGCCGCCGAAGCGATTCTATTGCATGAAATAGAACACTTCCGCCATGGCGACATGCTTGTGATAGGAGCGGGGAGTTTACTTGAGACAATTATCAGGCGTTGGTTTCTGCTGACGGCGGTCTTCGTTATTATTCCTCTGGTTATATCTCTCCTGATCGAACATATAACGTCCTTTCAGGAGGAAATGGGTATAGCGGCAGATCTACCAACGATTATCTCTTTTCATGTCCGGCAAGTTTTTACCATGGATATACCTTTTATTGTCCTGATCCTTTCCCAATCGTTTTTCTGGGCGGCGTCACTCTTCACCATAGTAGTTATGGCGATCTGGTGTACGGAGATCAATGCTGACCGTTTCGTCGTGGACACAACTCAGTCAACACAGGCGCTGGAAAAGGCGACTGACCAGCATGCTGCCCCTACATCCTGGCGGCGCTGGCTGCTGTCAGGAGTATATCATCCACCCATAGCGCTCCGCCGGTGGCTGGTTCTACGATCAGAGGGGACGAAAGGCTTAACTCTCCTGCTGCTCCTTTTTCCAGCAGCGTGGTTTATTCGCCTGTTCTTCTTGTCCGGGTGGGCGCTATCTCAATACCTGGTTTTCCTTTATACAGGAACAAGTGCAGGCTATATTGTGGACGAGTTGGGCATCGATGCAGAGTACTTCCTTGAAGCGCTTGTACCGGTGTGGATCGCTATGGCTGTGTTGATAGTACTCTGGCCTATGCTGAGGCGCTACTGGGAGAGCATTTTTGCTCATGCAGCAGGGCGGCGGGCCAACGCAAACTATCCCGCATATCTCTCATCAACGGGCTTTGTCATCTTCGTCTGTATGATTGGCCTGATTCTCTCCTTGCTTCCAGCCCCCACAGAGCCTGCTGGCGCCACGCCGATTATTCCTTACAGCAGATCCAGCGGCCCCTCTGGCCACTTTCAGGTCGGCGAAACAGCAACAATTAGCAACGCGTGGATCATCGCCGTCCACGATGCGCAGGTAAAGCCTGATAATGGTTTATTTCCAGCATCGTCTGGACATGCATTTTTAGCCATAGATGTTTCATTGAAGAATATCTCTACGCAGACGAGCAATCTTGCCAGTGACTTCCAGTTTACCTTGCAGGACTTGCATGGTGTCAGGTATGATGAGACGTATATCGCCGCTACTCCACCTCCGGCAGTGGCGCAGGATACACTTTCCTTTGAGGTTGACTGGAAAAACCCTGATCCCTCTAAAGTAACGATCTGGGATATCAAGGTAAACCCTGCTGTGGCTCCTACCGGAACCCCCGTTACTACGCCAACCCTGGCACCAACACCTTCTGCCAGTACCTCTACAACTGTCTATCCAACCTTGCAGCAAGCGTACCAGGGGACACTGGTCAATACGACAGACAACAGCAACACGAGCGCTACCGCTACGCTCTCTTCCATAGTACAAGTTAATGGAGACATCAGCGGGAATATGACGATCCAACTGCCACTCGCAGGCAGTGGTCCTTTTACGGGAACTGTAAGCAGCAATGGCGCAATTCAATTCACAGTGATACCGACTGATAATTCTGGCTATGCTGCGATAGTATTTATGGGTACAATTCACCAAGATGGCAGTATGAGCGGAACATATACGCTTCCAGGGACCAATCAGGGAGGGACCTGGCAGTTCAAGCCCATCTAAGCATCGACAGATGCAGGAGTACGATGAGAACACAACAGAATATCTCATCCCCAAGAACAGTTTTCTACGTGGCAACCAGTGCAGACGACTTATGGGTCGCTGAACTAGAAAAACACCTGCGCATTTTAAAACATCAGCAACTGATTACAAACTGGTCAGGGAGCAAGATCACACCTGGCATGAAGAAGCTGGGCTCTCTCGAACACGCTCTTAACCAGGCTTCGGTGATCCTGTTACTCATCAGTCCCGACTTTCTGGCTTCGGATGTATGTAACGTTGTTATGCGGCAAGCTCTCAAGCTCTCCTTAAACGATACAGGGACCGTCGTACCCATCTTACTACGTCCTGTCGTATTAGAGAACGTTCCTTTTGCCCACCTGCAATACCTCCCTCGTAACGGAAGATTTATAACCAGTTGGACAAACCGCGATGAAGCTTTTGTCGAAATCATAGAAGCTCTCATGGCGTTATTCGATCAAACTTCCCCACCTAAGCTACAGACCACTCTTTCAACAAGTTCAGGTCGCTTCATAGACATCCGGGATGAAGTGAATCGCGAACGTATGCTCAAGCGCATGCACGCAATTTGGATCGAAGATGTATTGGATGGGCAGTGGCTGCACAACGCAGTGTTGATGAATCCCGACTTTCATGAACATCCCGGCGCCATTGATGATCCCTGGCAGTCAGTCATGCAGGAGAAAATGCGCCCTGAACGTCCACTTCCACCTGGCACGCGCATCACCGATGTATATGATAAGGCTGACGGAGCACTCCTTATCCTGGGAGAACCGGGCGCAGGCAAAACAACACTACTGCTGGAATTGACACGCGAACTGATAAAAACTGCGCAGCGGAGTGAACTCCATCCTCTCCCAGTATTCTTTAACTTCGCTTCCTGGGAAAAGAAGCGGCTCGCCCTCGGTGAATGGCTGGTCGAGGAATTGCAGA
>VBHV01000075.1 GCA_005881995.1 Chloroflexota bacterium
AGCGCGACCACGCCGAGGGCGAGGCCGAACCACAAGGTACAAAGGCGAATGAGTAAGGTCGCTGCCCCTCCAATCGTTGCTGACGATGTCAGCAGTAAACGAGTAAGTCCTAACATACTACCATCGGCTGTACCCAGTCCTCCCGGTAGACCAGATGCTGAACCTACCAGAGACGAAACAGCCAGGATAAACGTGGCTTTAATGAAGACATCCGGCCCAAATCCCAGCCCCAATCCCGCGAATACAAAATACAAAGCGCCGCATTCTCCTATCCAGGAAATGATGCCGAGGGAAATGGCAAGGAGTAAGGGACGCCATTGTAATAATGTATATGAGCTTTCATAAAAGGTACGTATTAAATGCGCGATTCGTGACACCACCGGTACGCGCTCGCCAAAGCTCAACAGGCCTAATGATAGACGACGATTCTGAATAACCAGCACTCCTGCCAGCACGCACACCAGCAGCGCGAGTAATAGCTCCCATCCATAACGATAGAGTACCAGGCCCGTCGAAGCCAGCGCAATCATCGCGATGCCATCGGTCAAACGCTCGGCCATAATGATTGGCGAGGTGCGACTGATGGGCGCTCCCGTTGAACGCTTCAGCAGGTAGGATTTCAACAATTCTCCTACCTTACCTGGAGTAATCGCCATAGAGAGCCCAGAAATGAAGATCAAAAGGCTTTTTTTCCAATTTATAGTAATCGCAAGACGTTTGAGATAGTATTGCCATTTCAAAAAGCGCCAGAAATAGTTATAGAGTGTTAACCCCAGAATCAAGGGGAGAAACGTCCAGCGAAAATGTGCTAACACCGCGATCATGCGAGGTAAATCTCCATAGAGAGCGATGGCGGTCATCACGACGAACGCCAGCACCAGTGAAAAGAATATACCTGTACGTAGTTTTTTACGAGTAAGCAACGCTGGATTTCCCTTAATGCGGTAATAGATAAAGTACAACGATAATGAGCGCTGTACACAACACAACGGTTCCGAGCATATGCCGGTCACGCAACAGTACTTCTTCGGGACTTCCGCCTTCCATGCGCATATGCACCAGGTAGAGATAGCGGAACATACCGTATAACACGAACGGGATCGTTATCATCAGGTGATGGTTGCCTGTTGGACTTTGAAAGGTATAGAGACTATAGGCCATCAGCGTTGCTGCCGTCACAATCGTAATCAACTGGTCGAGCAAGGGCAGGCTATATTCTTTGAGTATTTGCCGGTGATTGCTGGCCTGTTCCTGCAGCAGCACAATCTCGTTTCTGCGTTTATTCAATGCCAGGAACAGGGAGAGCAAGATCGCCACCAGGTAGAGCCAGGGCGAGATCTCTACAGGAATAACTACCGCGCCCGCCAGAATACGCAGGACAAAGCCGCTGGCAATGATAAAGACATCGAGCAGCACGACATGTTTGAGGCGAACACTATAAAGCACCATCAACAGCAGATAAGCAGCAACCGTCAAGGCGAACAGGACGCTCGTGCCTCCATAGGCCGCAAAAATATCGATCTGCCCGGCGATGGGGATGAAAAAAAGGAGCGAAGTCAAGGCCCCGCACACCAGTACCAGCACACCCATAGTAACAACAGCCCACGGAATCGGCAGTGCGCCGGAAGCCAGTGGACGTTTGGATTTTACCGGATGCTGTCGATCATTTTCGAGGTCGAGCAAGTCATTGAGTAAGTAGATACTGCTGGATGCCAGGCAGAAGGCGACGAACGCGATAAAAGCTCGCTCGAATAAAGAGAGCGAGAAGAGACGCTGAGCAAAGACGATACCCACAAAAATCGCCAGGTTTTTTGTCCACTGCCGGGGCCGCATCGCCTTGAGTAAGGCGCCTATGCGTCCTATCGTTCCCAGCGTAGGAGAAACGCCGGGCAAGGCGGCATGTACCGCTTGCTGCTCAACTTCTTTTTCGCGGGTTAAGATGGTTTTTTCCAAGAATACCGGGTCCCTTCGGCACCAAAATACAGTACGCTACCTCTCCCTATGAAGACGTACAGCCATGATAGGGGGTAACAGGGACTAGTACTCTCACGTCATTAGTAGATGCGCCGTTTCAGGTCGGTGATGCGATGCAGGGTGATGCGATGTTTATCGGTGCTAATGAAGTCCTTATCTGTGAAATAGCCCATGACTTTATTGACGCTCTCACGCGATGCGCCGACCATTGAAGCCAGTTCTTGCTGCGTCAGGCGCACATCGATACGGATGCCATCATCGGTTTTGACGCCGTGCGCATCCGCCAGTTCCAGCAGTTTTTTCGCGACGCGCCCATATACATCCAGGAAGATCAAATCTTCCACCATCGCGTCAGTATTGCGCAGGCGCTTGGTGAGGGCTTCCAGCACCTGGATTGCAATTTTGGGGTTTTTCATGATCGCGTGATGGAAGTCGCTGCGCTGCAAGCTATAGCACTCGACTTTTTCTAAGGCGATAGCATCTGCCGAGCGGGGCAAGCCGTCAAGGAGCGAAAATTCGCCAAAGTACTCACCTTTCCCAAGCACCGCCAGGGAAATCTCCTGCCCATCAGGGCTGATGATACAAATTTTGACTTTGCCTTCTTTAATCATGTAGAGAACTTGCCCCGGGTCATCCCGGTGGAAAATCACCTCACCGGAGCGAAACGTGCGTCTTTTCGCAGCTGACATGAGTTCTTGAATCTCTTCATCGGCGAGGTCTTCAAAAAGTGTGACCTGTTTGAGGTAAGCGACTTCTTTCTCTGTATCCATTCGCATCATTTCCTTTAGTAAACTACATGACCTGATAAGCTCTGTCTGGATATCCTATACTAACCCACTTTTAGCATTCATGCAAGAGTTACCAGAGAAAACCTTAAAAGTACTGCCAAAATTCCTTTACTGCTAAATTCTCTTTAGAGAGATGTATAATGGGAGAAAAGTGAAGAATCAGGAGAAGCAGATATATCTATGAGGCCTCCATCAGGCTTATCCAGGATCTTTAAACGTCGTATCATTCTTCCTATGCTCGCTGTCACACTCGTGCTGCTTGTTATAGTGGGAGTAACTGTGTTCAACGGGATCACGATGGTGAAGCAGGCAAAGGTGTCCCCTCAGGCAACACCTGCACCTTCTCAAAACGGGTCGACGAGTACTCCGGTGGTGCAGACTTCACCGCTGCTCTTTGGCACCAACCTGGGTTTGTTTACCGCTAGCGATCAAGTAGTTACTTCCGTGGCCACCCGCGCTTTAATGCAACGCATCCACGTCCGTATTGTGCGCATACCTCTGCGCCACAGTCTCCCCATTGCACTCGAGGTACAGGCGGAGCAAGCCGTCAAAAGTATTGGCGCTATTCCTCTCGTCGTGTTGAACGGCGTGCGCAATCCCCAGGCACTCACCGATGATATGCGCATGATTCAGGAGAGCAATAGCGTCTTTGGCGATACCCTGGTCTACTATGAATTTGGCAATGAAGACGACTGGAATGGCGTGACCATTGCGCGCTACACCCAGGGGTGGAATACGCTCATTCCGCAATTCAAGCGACTGGCACGCAATGGGAAGTTTATCGGCCCGGTCAGCTACCAGTACAGCCATGACAATTTGAACACTTTCCTACAAGGCGCCAATCCACGTCCTGATGCGATCAGCTGGCACGAATACACCTGCAGCTACAAAGACCCTGCCGATACTTGCCTCGGGCAGCTTGACCGGTGGGGGACGCATATCACCGACGCGCGCGCGGTGATGCAATCAGCTCTTGGGACAACACTGCCTATTATGATCACAGAATGGAATTATGCGCCCGATCAATCGATCCAGCAGAACGGCTTGCCGTTCGATGACGGCAAGTATAACAATGCCAGTTTTATTCAGGCGTGGACTGCAAAAGCGCTGGGCACGCTTGCGGCGAATCAGCTCTTTGCTTCCATGCAGTATTCCGTAACCAATACGGCTCTGCCTTTGATTACCTATAACAACACGCTGACGATACAGGGGATGGCGTTGCAGTCCTTATATCAAAGGATGGTTCATGACCCCTGAGACGCTTCCTCACCTGGTTTTGTGACCTCACTGCTACCGCTAAATCGACTGTTCATAGACGATGTGGCAGCCAAACAGTGAAAAGTGGCTCTCGTGGCAGGGAATTCCCACCAAAAAAGGAAACCTTTCACTCACCTCTATCGTGATGCTCAATGTGAAAGATAGTGTCTCCTCACATCGAGTCAGAGAAAGAGATGATGAATATGGCACAACGCGAAGTACGCGAGATCGTCGCTGAATTGTCGAGAAAGAAGATGAAGCATGCAACAGCATGAAGCGGGGGTGACCCCGCAGCTACAGGCCCAGAGAATCGCTCAGATGCTGCAACAAGCCCAGCAGGAATGTCGGGCGGATATCGGGCGCGTCAGCGACCCGAAAGCCCAGGCACTCTTTGAGACCATTGCCGAGGTGCTCGGCGGCGCGATGAAGGCGTTGGAAGACTACCAAAATCGAAGCGAACCGGCCTGGCAGTCACCACCATCGGCTAAAACCATTCACCCATGAAGACATCGCAGAATGAGAGCATGGCCGAGCATGGGCCAACTGCTCAAGATTTGGCCATGATGGAGAAGGTCATCCATGAGGCGCGCCGGGCCATCGACGCGG
>VBHV01000076.1 GCA_005881995.1 Chloroflexota bacterium
CGTTTCGTTACAGATCCAGGAGAATGACCGTGTGCTTTCCCAGCAAGGTTGGAAGGTGATTGAGTGCAGCGCGGATGCTACGGGAGCAAACGGCTTTGTACTTCCGGAACTTGATTACTCTACCCCGCAGGTGCAAATCTTCAAGAGATGCCAAACAAGCGGGCTTCAAAACGAGACAATCCTGGAAAACATCTTCGAAAATCAGGTGCAGGTAATAAAGAACAAACTGGAAGAGTTGATGCGCCAATACCATCCGCAGGTGATCCATGTACGCAATATCTTATCATTACCTATCCATCCAGCGGCCTCAGTCGCTATGGCAGAATTTATAGCCGAACATCCTGCCACCGGTTTCCTCGCTCAGCACCATGATTTCAGCTTTGAGGACGAGTTTCTGCCGGGAGACAGAGAGAAAGCGTATGAAATTCCTTTCCCCAGTATACAAAAGCGTGTTGAGGAAGCACTTCTGTTTTCTCCTCCTAACGTTCAGCATGCAGTGATTAGCTCCTTAATGCAACGACGGCTTTTGGAGGGGTTCGGCATCCATGCTGCTGTGATTCCCGACTCGCTTGATTTCGAGAACCGGCCTGAGGAAATAGCACATCTGAGAGAAAAACTTGGCATTCGCCCGAACGATTTTGTGATTGGCTCGATGGCAAGAATTATTCCTCGCAAAGCTATGGAAGTGGCGGTACAGTTTATCGCGGCCCTGCAAAAGCGCAAAAATGAGTTCCTGGGAGAAGGACGGGGGGTGTATAGAAGAACTGTCACAGAAGACAGCCGATTTCTTCTGCTGCTTCCTCAATCGGCAGGGCTGGACGAGCCAGAGAATGACATTTACTTTACAAAGCTTCTGAGATATGCTGTGAGCCTGGGAGTGGAGGTATATTATATTGGTGACAGGGTAGTAGCAGACAGCGCATATAGAGGTGAACCCGGCGAAATTCCTTTTTACAGCCTTTATCACGACGTTGATATTCTAACGTTTCCGAGTTATCAGGAGGGGTTTGGCAATCAATACCTTGAGGCAGTTGCATTGGGGAAAGGCGTCGTTGTCTGTCATGCATACCCTGTAATGGAAGCCGATATTCTTCCTCTTATCTCACCTGAAGGCATCATTTCACTTGGGAACAATCGTGAGTATACACTTGATGAGACGGGACTCATTCGCTTGAATGAGGAAGTTTTGCAAGCGGCTGTAGACAGAGAAGTACATTTCCTGTTGCATCCCGATGAAGAAAAAACTATAGCAGCAAGAACCTGTCAACGATTGAAGAAGGCATTTGACGCCGAGGTAGTTGGCAACCAGTTAGCGGATTTACTTTCAAAAGCCGCCAATTCGGCCATGCTGTCAGCAGGGCTACTGCCAGTCACAACGAGTGAAACGCCCGAGCACCAAGGTATTGGAGAGAGTATTCAGTCAGGATGAATTGTCTGCGGTGACGAGGTCCGGCCCGAACGATTGACATAAGCACGTTGTACTGCTATTCTAATGTAGGGCTCAAAAATAGAGAAGCTATTGCAAGAGGTATCGTAGCAATACAACTCAGCGCGTCACTTCACGAGAAAGAGGAAATAGGTTATGGCAACACCTGACATTCCCCCCAAGGATGAGAACGTCTACTTTAACGATCCTGAAAGCGGAGCGGAGATGGCCCGCCTGCTCACGCAGGACCGTCTCATAACCAGAGGCATGGGCGGGCTTTTCTCTGAGCGATCAGACCTTTCTGGTATCCATCGCATTCTCGATGTGGCCTGCGGCCCTGGTGGTTGGGCGTTAGAGGTGGCCTTTACCTATCCCGAAACTGAGGTGGTGGGGTTGGATGTCAGCCGGGCGATGATCGATTACGCGCGTGCTCAAGCACGGATACAGGGCCTGGACAACGCCGAATTCGTAGTCATGGATATTCAGAAACCGCTGGATTTCTTCAATGAGTCCTTTGACCTCGTCAATGCGCGCTTCATCAATTTCCTCCCCGCGGCTGCCTGGCCAAAGCTGATGCAGGAGTTCAAGCGTATCACGCGACCTGGAGGAACCATCCGTCTTACGGAAAGCGAGTGGTGGTACTACACCAACAGTCCCGCGTTAGAGAACCTGAACGCCATGATCATACGCGCGCTCAAGTTGCAGGGAGAAAGCTTCTCTCAGAGGTTTACCGGCGTTTTGCCGATGTTAGGACGCTTCCTGCTCGATGCGGGCTGTGCAAGTGTTCATTACAAGTCGCACGTGATCGATTACTCGGTCGGAACCGAGGCTCATGAAGGCTTTCGCCGGGATGCTGCCGTCGTCTTCAAGCTATTCCAGCCCTTTATCGTGAGGATGGGGGTGGCCACGCAGGAGGAAGTGGACCAGCTCTACGACCGCATGCAGATGGAGATGCTGAGGGAGGACTTCCGGGGTCTCATGCTGCCGCTCACAGCGTGGGGGGAGAAGCCGTAGCTGGTTGTCAACAGATGCAACACACACGGGGTACAGTCGTTGACAGACAACATCACCATCGATTACCAGCATTTTTTCCAACAACTCCTAGAAGCAACACCCTGGCCTCTGGTGATTGTGGATAGGACGCTGGCTATTTGCTATTACAATTCGCAGGCGATGCAGCTTTTTGAGACGAGTGGGGGCATCGAGGGGATGAACATCGAGCAGTTCATCTCGGACCAGCCGATACTCTTGCTTATACGGCAGAGTATTAAGACGGGGAGTGCGCGCAGCGAGGAACATGCCAGTGGGAACGCGGGGAACGTGGGAAAGGTGGGGACGCGGGGGGCGTGGAAGATCTCTGTGACGCCGCTGCAGCATACGAAAACGGCGCGGAGCGCACGTAGGTATCGCTTCTATGCGGTGGTGATTGAGGATTTGACGGAGTTGCGGCGGCTGGAACGGGCGCGGCGTGACTTTATCGCCAATATTTCGCACGAATTGCGCACGCCGCTGGCCTCGGTGCGACTGCTGGCGGAGACGCTGGAAGAGGCGATTGATACAGACCGGGAGCAGGCGCAGGTCTTTCTGGAGAAGATCGAGAACGAGGTGCAACACCTGACGGTGCTGGTTTCAGAGCTACATGATCTTTCACGCATCGAGTCGGGGCAGACGCCGATGACGATTGAGCCGGTGGAGGCGGAATCGCTGGTGCGCGAGGTGATGGCGCGCATGTTGCCGCAGGCGCAGCGGCACCGCGTTCTGCTGCATACTGAGATAGAGCAGGGGAAGACGCTGGTTGCCGCCGATAGCAAGCATATTACGCGGGTGCTGGTGAACCTGGCACATAATGCTCTTAAATTTACCCCCTCCGGCGGCGATGTAGTGATCGGCACGCGCCCGCAGGTTGAGGGGGTGACGCAGTCCTTCTTTGTGCGTGATACCGGAGTGGGTATTCCGGCAGAGGATCTCCCACGCATTTTTGAGCGCTTTTATAAAGTGAATCGAGCGAGGTCGAAGGCCGACTTTATTGGGCCTGGCGGTGGAGGCAGTGGCCTGGGCCTGGCGATTGCGCGTCACCTGGTAGAGGCGCATGGGGGACATATTCGGGCCGAGAGCACGTTGGGAAAGGGGAGTATCTTCACCTTTACTCTACCTGTTCGCGCACGCCTGAGCCGGTAAAATCATTACAATTTTGACATTTTGCCCACAATATCGATAATTTTAATTACATTTTTATGTCGTTGTGTTGCACATGTCGTTTCTGTATGTTACTATTGTCTCAGGGATTACTTATTTGAATCGGGTAACTGCGTGGTTGTTTCCTGATTCGCGCCGCTTTTCTAGATTCCGTTCCTATGGTACCCCGAATTTCGGTTATTTGTTGGTTTTTACAAACAAGATGATGCTTACTCTGGAATGTCGTGAGCTACCTTGATAGCCATCACTGCAATGGCGGGTGTGATGAAGGGTCCGCTACAGTGTCAGCAGGAATGGGAAGGTAGTATCTTGTTTGGAATGTAGGGTGCTCACGATGGGCGCCTGAAATTAACAGGGATGTTGTTGGTAAGTGTGGAGAGAGAAAGAGGACGAAATGATGAGCAAACTGGTAATGATCATTGACGATTCACTCACGGTTCGGAAGATCATAGAAACCAGCCTGAAACGCGAAGGCATTCCATCCGTGAGCTACTGCGATGGTGTTGAAGCCTTACGTGCCTTACATGAACAGCGTTGCCCCATACCTGACCTGGTCATTCTCGATATCGGACTCCCCAAAATGGACGGCTATGAAGTAGCCCGTCACCTGAAAACGAAGCAGCAATTTGGAAATACGGTCATCATCATGCTGTCGAGACGCGACGGTGTGATTGATCGCCTCAAGGGCAGGCTTGCTGGCGCGAAGGATTATATTACCAAGCCATTTCGCACACAAGAAGTGATGTCAGTCGTTCACTCGTATCTGGGTGTGCCCGTCTACCAATAAAATGGGTTTTCTGGAGGAACCCGGCAATCTGCCGGTACAACGTCTTGAGCAGATAACCGACGAGGAATTCTGGCAGTATGCGCGCGCATGCGCAAACGAGGATGCCAGCAACCCTCCGTCGGGTGAGAGTTCACACCCAGATCAATACCTCGAATGCGAGCTGCGGCGCGGTAATTGCCTGGTTCCTCTGCGCACTATTGAGGAGGTTGTGGCGCCGCCGCATCGTATTGCGCTCTTACCTCTGACACCCCGGTGGATGCCAGGTATAGCTGCCTGGCGGGGTGAGACGATTGCTGTTGTCAACCTGGACATGTACCTCTCAGGTATTGATGCCCCCTCGTCGGGAGGTTACCTGCTCATCACCCAGCATACAGAACTGATTATTGGCCTGTATGTGCCTTCGGTAGGATTGACGACTACCATAGAATTTGACGTTCTGAATCGTCCTTCCACCGGGCCATCCATGCTCTACACTCCTACACAGGCGGGAGTTGTGAAAGGCGTGTATGCTGAAGTTCCCGTCCTGGATGTATCCGCGCTGCTCTCCGATGTGACGCAGCAGATAGGAATGGCCGCGTATCATGTCTGAAGCATCAAATCCTTTCGAACACAGCGAACTTTCCCCAGAAGACCTGGAAGTGGTGCGCGCCTTCCACGCGACAGATAGCTTTGCAGTGTTTCAGGGCGACCAGGACGAACAGGGCGATCGGGGAGACCAGGGCGACCGCGAGGGTCGCCCGTACAATATACGGGCTGATGCAACGGTTGAGATTGAAGATGAAATGCTGGTGATTTTCGTTTCGGAGGTTGGCGAAGATATTGCGGCTTTGCGGCACGCGCTTGAGCAGGCGGAGATTGATGATCGTATTGATTCGCCAGGGTTTTTAACACTACAACGGGTCGCGCATAAAATACGAGGTACGGCGGCAGCGATTGGCTGCGAAGCGATGTCGGTTATTGCTCACCATATTGAAATGCTCATCCAGCAAATGAAGAAAGGCGAGATTCTCCTGCTATCCGGTCTATTCGCGCTGGGGAATGCGGTGGGTGGTTTGGAGATGACACTGCACAGTGTAGCGGCACGTTGCCAGGAGGATATGCAGCCGCTGCTCAATCTTGAAGAATATTATGCAGCCCTGGATATTCACACGCCAGCGAGATCCAGTGAGGACGCGATAAATCACGTCCCTACAGAGCAGGATGCGGAGGTGATCTCCCAGGGCGCAGGGCGTCCGCAGGGCAGCGAGAGCCGCCGCCCTTACCCCGTTGACCGGCAACATCTCGGTCAGCTCATCCAGCACGCGGAGCAACTGGTCGAGCAGCAAACTGCCCTGGAGGTTGCACGTAAACAGGTTGAGACAGCGATTCAGGAA
>VBHV01000077.1:0-7283 GCA_005881995.1 Chloroflexota bacterium
TCACCGGGCTTATCTTTGGGGGTTTAGCGACTCTCCAATTAAAAGGGCTATACTGGCTGCTATGGCGGGGCGGGTTAGGACCCAAAAATTATGTTGAATTCCTCGACTATGCAGCTAAACGCTTACTGCTGAGCAAGATAGGCAGCGCCTATATGTTCAGATATCCCCTGTTGCAGGAGTATTTTACCGCCCTGCTTCCCGAACAAGACCAGGTGCGTTAACAGCTACGAAAAACGAGCCAGCCCACCCTGCTTCAGAACATACATGACAAAGCCAGCTGCATTCTCCGCAGCGATTTGTTGTCGCTGCTGTTTTTGGTACCCTTTCTCGCCATCAGCCCAATCGCAAATTGCCTTGATGACGATCCAGTCTACTCGCTTGCGCTGGGCAGCCGCGTAAAGTCCCGCCCCTTCCATCTCACCTCCAATCGCTTCTGGCTCCAGTTGCCGCAGTTGTTCCCGAAAGTCATAATTATCCACCAGTTTCTCGCCCGAAAGCAGCAAACCGATATGCACCTCCGGTCCTTGCCAGTCTAACTGGCTGCTACGTACAAGGCTCAACAAGCGTGTAGCTGCCTGTGGCCGATCTCCTCGGCTGTGTACAACCCAGCCTCCAGCCTGGTTCTGGCCTATCCGCTGCAATTCATAGCCCAACAGCTGGCGAGAAACCAGAATATCCCCCATATGCTGCTCATCTGGCCGCATGCCAAAGGCAATACCCACAAGCAGCACAGCAGATGGCGAGAGCAACTGGATGCCTTCCTGCACAGTGAGCATTGCTCCACCTGGTCCTCCTGTGCCCTGCTCGGTCTGCACGAGAAATATACGTACCCCACCGATGATATGCAGATCGTGATAGGTTCCTTCCCCCAGAAATCGCCGCTGGAAGCGAAGCCCAGTCTCTCTTTCACAGCAAGCAAGCACGGCCTGTGTTTCTACTTGTGCAGCTGTCACTAAAAGCACATCGCAGCGTGGTATGGAAGATGATGATACCGATGGGGAGGACCAGTCATCCGGAAAGTGTGCTCCCTGCGCAGCGCTTAAGGGATGAGGCGCAACAGCGGCAGTTTGCTCCTGTGAAAGACGCTGTAGTACACGATCGAGGCCATTCGCCACGTTCTCAAATGCTTCATCCTGATGCTTCCAGCTCGTGATTGGTAGGTGATTGTCGGGCAGCATTTGGAGATGGGCAAACGGTGTGTTTTTGTAGAAAACAGGACGCAGCAGAATGGGGATTACGTATGCTTCACCGCGCGCATGGCGTTCCAGGGCTAACTTCATCTCGAAATGATATGTTTCATGAGAGCTTAGAAAATCCGGGCTAACGAGCAAAAGTATCAGTTGCGCTCGCTGCAGATGAGCAAGACTTTCACTAGCCGTCACTTTGCCCGCCAGGATTTCACCACGATGCCAACCAGCAATTAAACCGTTATGCACGAAAGACATTAAATGACGCTCTAACTCCAGGCGCAGTTTCTCGTCTCGCTCACTAGGGGCATACGAATAGTAGACTTCAAATGGAATTTGTTTCATTGCTTTGCCAGAAGCGATCATGATAAGCATCTTTCTCTTTAAGCGCTTTAATACAAAGGCTACGTTGTTAGTATATATAGTTAATACATACTTCGCAAGGATAACTATGGCCCAGGGTGGGCGTCACATTTTTGCATTGAGTAACGTAGTGAGCATGACTGGAGCAAGCCCAGCCACTACTATACACAACTGGCGATGCACTCTGCGTGATATAGTAGTGGCTGGGCTTGCTCCAGTCATGCAAAAATGTGATGCCCACCCTGGCCACCTGAAAAAGACAACAGAAAACATGAATAAAGAGAAGGAGATGCTTTGCGCGACCAGAGCCAGCATAATGAGCACCTGCGACTGCTGGCATGAATCAGCATCGCAGGCTACTAACCGACGCAAAAGGCGCTGAAGACACTCTACTCGTGTTCCTCATGGAGCGATTGCAGCGACTCGAGCGCTACTTCGACATGTCTTGTAGAGGTGTATTGCGAGAAGAAGATGAGACGTACAATTCCCTGTCTGTCGATGATGTAGGTCACGCGCCCCGGCAGCCCGAAAGCTGTGGGCACGCCGTAGCGCTTTCTGAGTATACTGTCTGCGTCGCTCAACAGGATAAAGGGGAGTTGGTGCTCTTTGGCGAACTGTCGATGTGACTCCACCGAATCGAAACTGACCCCAATTACTTCCGCTCCAGCGTTCCTGAAGACTTCGTAGCTGTCCCGAAAGGCACGCGCCTCTTCAGTACAGAGGGAAGTGTTATCCTTCGGATAAAAGTACAGCACGATATGTTTCTTGCCGAGAAAATCCCCAAGGCATACTGGCGTGCCTGATTGGTCAAGGAGCGTAAAGTCTGGAGCCGAGTCGCCCACCTGCACCTTGCCTTTCATTAGTCCTGCCTGGTCGTCAAGCTTGCTCATCACGTAGCTCCTTTTTATGCGCTGCACTGCACAGTTGGTACCGGGATCAAACGAGTGGTCTCATCGGGATGCGGCACCAGGTTATTGAGCGTTCCCGTGTCAATGATCACACTTTCCCCACTGAAGGAGAGGGCGAAGCGATCCAGGCTCCTGGGAGCCGGGCCATCCAGGTATTCGCCGGTCACATGATAGTGAGAACCATGACAGGGACATTTAAAGCTCGCGCAATCATCGCGAAACGGGACTGTACATCCCAGGTGAACACACTTTTGATACAACCCGATCCAGTACGAACCATCGGTATCCTTGACGATGGTTTCCGCGGCGAACTGGTCCTCAAGCGTTGTCCCTTGCAAAGAGAATTGTGTCTGTTTATCCAGGTGCGATATGTAGGTTTTGGCCGGCTGGACGTAAAACATGCCTGCCTGGCCAATCTTGAAATCACCCGGCTTTGCCGACGGAAAATCCGTCTTTGTGCCGACGGTTATCAGCGAGCCGAACTTACCGGCCAGGTTGGGGTAGAGCATGAAGAGCGCACCGCCCACGCCTGCGGTGGCGGACAGCCCCCATACTGCCAACACAGAGCGACGCAGGAAGCGCCGCCGCGACAGCCGCTGCTTCGTGATTTCGGCAGCTTCCGCCCCTCCGCCATGTAAGACTTCATATTGTTGTGGCGTGAGAGGTGATCTATTGATACTCATGATGATCCATTTCCTCGACTCTCGCGATTGCTGATTGTTTTCAGCTCATCAATGCTGTAGCCAGAGAAGTTGTCTTGCTACTGGTCACAACAGAAGATACCCCAGGAGGAGCACAAGCGCATCGACAGAATCGTGTAATTTCTTCCCGGCAGTGCTTTGGGAATCTCCTAGACAGAATTACCTACTCCTTTCGTCCTGCCTGAGCGCAGCTAGCCGCGCGAGCGGCGTTGGCAAGACGGATAGGTACTGAGCTGTTGCCACCGTTGGCCTTGTTGTGGGAAGCGTGAGAAAGGAGTGAAGTGGAAACTGAACAGTGAGTTGCGGCAGCGTGAAATGCTGTAACCTCTGTCGAATCTAACTCATGACGGAACGCTCCTACGTGACGTTCTCAAATAGAAGCTCCTGGTATCAGACCGCAACAACGGACTAACCAGCCCTTATGTTGCCGGTACCCACTTTGACAATGGGGTCACAGGTAGGTAGGTGATTTTGCCTCTGACACCAGGAGTTTCAGCGATTATGCAGGGATGCTCATGCATAGCATCCAGGTGATCGCTGATCATACAGAAAGCACATCAAGCTATGGATACCCAGACTACCTATCTGTACCAACGCAACTCCAATGATGGACGTCCCGGCAAACCCGGCAATGGCAATGACGATAACGGCAATAATCCTCAAAAAAGAGGGACTTCCTCATTGAGGATTTTCCTTTTCATCATCGGGTTCGTAGCACTGCTGACAGCCGGCTCCCTGTTTTTCAGTGGTCAGGGAACAAATATGAATGGTCAACCAGTCGATGAGCTTCCTTACAGCTCGTTCTACCAGCAAGTCATGGATGGCAATATCAAGGATGCCACTTTCCAGGGACAGGACATCACCGGGGACTTCAAGAACGCTCTCTCTTTGCCCGATGCCAATGGTAACCCCGTGCTTGCGAACCAGTATCACCTGACACAGATACCCAACGGCGATCCCAACCTCATCCCCTTGTTGAACAAGTACCACGTAGCGTACCAGGCGAAGCCTGTACCCACTAATAATGGCTTCCTGGTCGTCTTGCTCAACTTTCTCCCCTTGATTTTAGTGTTTGGCGTCATCTTCTTCATCAGTCGCCGGGCAACAAAGAGCCAGCAGAACATCTTCAGCTTCGGGAAAACCCGAGCGAAAGTTGTGCCAGGAGATAGGCCGGAGACAACCTTTGCCGATGTGGCAGGTGTCAATGAGGCCAAAGATGATCTTGTTGAAGTGGTTGAATTCCTGAAGACGCCGCAGAAGTTCCAGCGCCTGGGTGGCAAGATTCCTCGCGGTGTGTTGCTGGTAGGCCCTCCGGGAACCGGTAAAACGCTGCTGGCTCGTGCCGTCGCCGGAGAGGCAGCGGTGCCATTCTTCTCAATGAGCGGTTCCGAGTTTGTCGAAGTGCTGGTGGGAGTGGGTGCCAGTCGCGTGCGCGACCTCTTCGACCAGGCCAAGAAAGCGGCTCCCAGCATCATCTTCATCGATGAAATCGATGCCGTCGGTCGCCAGCGCGGGACCAGTATCAACAGTAACGACGAGCGCGAGCAAACCTTGAACCAGTTGCTCGTGGAGATGGATGGCTTTGATGCACGCCAGGCCGTGGTGGTCATTGCCGCTACCAATCGACCCGATGGCCTGGATAAAGCCCTCTTGCGTCCTGGCCGTTTCGACCGCCGTGTCGTCGTAGAACGGCCTGACTGGAATGGCCGCCTGGCCATTCTCAAAATTCACTCGCGCGGCGTGCCGTTGGCAAAAGATGTGGACCTCATTACGATTGCGCGCGCCACTCCCGGTATGGTTGGGGCGGACCTCGCCAACCTCGTCAACGAAGCGGCGCTGCTGGCAGCACGTCGCAACCTGATTGCCGTGACACAAGACTGTTTTGATCAGGCACTGGACAAGATCCTCATCGGTGCCGAGCGCCCTCTGGTGTTGAGTCAAGCCGACCTGAATGTCATCGCGTACCATGAAAGTGGTCATGCACTGACCGGTCTGCTCCAGGAGGATGTGGATCCAGTCACCAAGGTAACGATTGTGCCTCGCGGCCAGGCGCTCGGTGTGACGCAGTATACTCCAATAGATGACCGCTACAACTACTCCAAAGAATACCTGGAAGCGCAACTGGTAACGGCCCTGGGTGGCCGCGCCGCCGAGCAGGTGGCCATTGGACATATCACGACGGGCGCGGAAAACGACCTGCAGCGAGTCACCGCCATTGCGCGCCAGATGGTCACTCGCTGGGGAATGAGCGAGCGCCTGGGTACGATCTCCTTTAGCGAACGCGAAGATCCATTCGCGGGAACTGCCCTGGCGACAGGCTCACGCGAGTACAGCGAGAATACGGCCATCATCATCGATGAAGAAGTGAATCGCATCGTCAAGTGGGCCTATGATCGTGCTGTCGGTCTATTGACTGCGCACCGTGAAACACTGGATGGCATCGCTCGTTCACTGCGCCTGCATGAAACGCTCGATGCCAGGCAGCTGCGCGCGATTATAGAGGATACCAGTGCGGCGCATACCGGGCCCCTTTAGCCGGTACACATACCAACGTTGCCTTGATAAATTCCCTCTCAGTGAGATAGGAAAAAGAACATGCCAGGATTATGAGGGAGCCCTCTCCCTGATAGACAATCTATTCAAGCAGACAGTGGGAATGGGTTCCGGTTTTATTCACGCCGCCTCAGAAGAGACGTTGTTAGCAATGTTCACATTGCTTGGCGTATTGAACTTAGAGAAAGCACTCATGGTTGCAACGCTGCTCAAAGCAGAAGGGGATGTCTTTGCAGATCAAGGCAATCCCGATGCAGCCTATTATAGCTACCTCAAATCTCTCAACCTGTTTCTCGAGATCGTGCTGCGCGATGACCATCTGCACGACTTACACTGTTCCCCGGAAGTTGAAGACCTTCTGGACAAATTAGAAGCATACGAACTGCCTTTGAATACCAGGTATCTCGTTTTCCGCTATTACGAATAAAGAAGAGGTATTAGCATTAGAAGAAAGCATCCATCATCATGAGCAAGATAGACGAGTTAACAAGCCAATTGGCCAACGATCCCTTGATCGATGAACTAACGGATCTTCTTTATGAGGCAGCGATCAGGAGTAGTACCCCGCACGAGGACATCGGTGTGATCGTGAGAGGTTTCTTAGCCGCCTATGCAGATGCGGACAGGGTGCTCTGTAGTGTTTGTACCGAGGCTAAAACTGACTACATCCGGCAACAATGGCAGAGGGTGTGGCTGCAGGTGGTGAGGCGCATCCAACAACAAGAGCCAGGAAACAAACCCTTTCTCTAGCTATATAGTCCGTATAGAGCGACTCGGAGCCGGGGCTGATCTTCATTACTACCACTCGCGAGTACAGGCCACTCCTGCTTGGGCAGCGGTGAACGTGCCACGCGCAGCAGCAGCACGATCAAGGTGATCGCCAGCACCACGTAGATGCCGGAGAAAAGCGCAAAGCTGATGCCCAGTCCTGGAGTGGTCGTCATTGACAGCTAAATTTGGAACGCATTTTCTTCAAGGCTACCACTTCGAGCTGTCGAACACGCTCACGTGATATCCCCAGTTCTTTCCCGACTTCCAGTAATGTGCGACTCCAACCATCACCGATACCGTAGCGCAGGGTGATGACCGAGCGTTCGCGTGGGGTAAGCGAAGCGAGCGCCTGGTGCAGTTCTTCGCTCAGGAGATGCTGTGTGGCAACGTCAGCGAAAGCGGGTATGGCACTATCTTCAATCGTCTCGGCCAGCGGGTAATGAGCATCGTCGTCTCCAGGCGTGTCGAGGGAAACCGGCTGCTCAATGATATCGAGCAACTGTTTGACCTCGTCCAGGCCAAAATTACAGGCCTCGGCAATTTGTTCAGGCAGGGGATCAAGATTGCCCTGTTGTGAAAGCTGTGCCACGACACGTCGCAGCTTGCGTAAGTTTGTCGCCACATGCTCTGGCAGATGGATCAAGCGTGATTGATCACCGGCAGCGCGACTGACCGCCTGGCGAATCCACCAGGTGGCGTAGGTACCAAAATGGCAGCCTCGCCGATAGTCAAATTTCTCAGCGGCGCGCATCAACCCCAGGTTTCTCTCCTGGATGAGGTCTACCAGGGGGACTCCTGTA
>VBHV01000077.1:7367-10577 GCA_005881995.1 Chloroflexota bacterium
TCCCCAGTGCTTATCGCATGATAGATGGCGGTTGCGCGAGTAGGATATGAGCGAACTGGAAGCTCCTCAAGTACCTCAATTTCGCCCCGCTCTTCCACCTTATCTACTATCTCATCGACCTCACTTATATCAGCGATTACTACCATAATTCCATGCTCCTTTTAGAAAAGTTACCGCTTCAACTGATTTTCAAGCTATTAAATTGTTTCCTTCCGTGCAGCTTGCTAGTTGATACTTTGAGTCTCAGTTCTTCCATTCGTCACCAGGGCAAACAGCCCAAGTACAAAGAGGCCAGATCCAGGAAGCCACAAAGAAAGTGCGATCAGAATTGATTCAGGGCAGTTTTTCTTATTTATGAGGTATACCTCAATGAGGGCAGGAGTACATCGACAGAATCATGTAATTCCTGCCCGGTATACAGCGGAGCACTTTAGACAGAATTACCTAGCCGTTGTGATCTTGTGGTTTTTCGCATGGAGTACTCAGGATTGCACGACGGTAAGAGGTTGTAACCTGCTGCGAATATATCCTTGTAAAAAGTGTTCTGATGAGAACGCTCATCAGATAGTAAACTCTTGCTCCAAATAGTAAATACATTTAGGGAGAATATACAATGTTTCTTAAACGATCTTTCGTGATCGCAATTGGCCTCTTCATAGCGATGTTTTTCGTTGCCTGCGGTGGAAACTCAACTACCGGGGGTGGCCCGTATGGCAGCGGCAGTAGCAATCCACCTGCAACTCCTACTCCAACGACTGGCGGCAGCGGTTCTTCCGCCGTGCTTCAAACGGCAACCGCCACCGTCAAAGGTCAGTCGGAGACGGTGCTGACCGATACACATGGCATGACTCTGTACTACTTCACCGCCGATTCAGCGACGCAGTCGGCCTGCTCTGGCGGCTGTGCTCAGATGTGGCCGCCGCTGGTCTTCGCCGGTTCAGGTGGACCCACCAGCTCGACTACCCTCGCCGGGCAACTGAGTGTCCAAATGGATGCCAACGGCAACCAGGTCGAATATAACGGCCATCCGCTCTACACCTTCTCAGGCGACACGGCCCCTGGTCAGACCAATGGTGAAGGCCTTTTCGGCAAGTGGTTCGTGGCCACACCCAACCTGGCTGTACAAGGCGGTGGATCGACGAATGGGGGGTACGGGAACGGGTATTAGAATTCCTTTAGTGAACACACCCTGGTACTCTAGCGTCTTTTGAAAGACGAGATGGCTTCTCAGGTTCAGTTTTCGACAAACTTCTGCAGAGCGGCGCTGAACCTGAGAAGTCATTTTACAAGGTTATCGCCATGCTGTATGAAAAGCAAAACACATGCAGGAGAACGCCGGGTCTTGTGACCTGGGTATGCTGGGTAGGATTGACCGCTCTTGGGGGAATAGTCGGGACCTTCCTGCTCAGCGTCGTTTCCAATGCAAACACATCGCTCAACGGGCTACTTATCTGGTGCTACCTGGCTTCGCCCCTCTTCTTCGTCGCACTCGGCCAGTGGTTGCTCCTGCGTCGTTTCGTTGCACATGCGGGCCGGTGGCTGCTCACGAGCGTGCTGGGGTTCCTCTTTGTATACCCCTACCTTCTCATCTACGGCTTCTCGGCCTTGTATAGCAGTGGGCAGTCACTGATTTTTGGCACTCAAGAGTTCTGGAGCGTGAGTCTCTCCCTGGCGATCATGTCGCTCCTCTTTGGGAGCCTGGTGGGGCTGATGCAGGGCATCCTGGTGATCAAGCGATTAGGAGGATTAGGAGAATTGGGAGCAGCCCCCAGGCTGCTGCTCTGGTGGGTCACCGGCAGCGCCATCGCCTGGGGAGTTGGGTTCCCTCTTGGCGAACAGTTTCTGGCAAGTTTCTTGTGGCATGCGTCAACACCGTTCTCACAGGCCGCAGCAGGGCTGGTCGTAGGAACCACCTGTGCGGATGGAAGAGCTTCAGCCCTCCTTTCTCCGGAACCAGATACGCATCTCGCCGGGTTGGCGGTTATCCCAGGCATAGTAGGGGATCGCGGTGATGGCAGCGGGAAGCCATCTGGGGGACTGCGAACGATAGAGCGTCCTGCCCCAATCGGCATCATCCTCCATGAGCGCCTGAGCGTGTATGATGATCACCCCATCGAGCATCTCCGCTTGAAAAGAGCTTGCCAGGTCCGCGTCCTCCGGTAGGACGATGCGGTGCAGCGGCACAGAATGATCGACCCTTTCCATGCAGTAGACGAGGGGGCCACGTTTGAGGGCAACACATCCGACATCCTGGCGAACACCGGGGTGTGCATACATGCGCTCGACCGGCATGGCCAGTTCGAGTGCTACCGCGTCACCCGCCTGCCAGTGGCGTTCAACGCGTACGTAGCCCCGTTCCACGTGACCGGCGAGATCAAATGCCTCTCCATTGACGCGAAGCGAGGCATGGTGACACCAGCCCGGCAGACGCAGCTTCAGCCCGAACGTCGCAGATTCGGCCATCTCGACCCGGAGCGTTATCGCGCCATTCCACGGATAGGTTGTTTCCTGGCGCAGGGTGACTGCGCATCCACCTACGTTCAGCCGCGCCGTACTCTGGATATAGAGATGGACGGCGATATCCGTCTCGTTGGCAGCATAGATGTACTGTCCAAGAGAGGCGAGCAGACGCGCAATGTTGGGTGGGCAACACGATACCTCAAACGATTCCTGACGATGATGCATTCCTTGACTGGCAAGCGGATTAGCATAGAAGAACGTTTCGCCATCAAGTGAGATGCCGCCCAGGACGCTATTGTAGAGGGTCGCTTCCAGCACGTCAGCGTAGCGAGCATCGCACTCAACCTGGAGCAGACGGTGGTTCCAGAAGACCAGGCCAATGGCCGCACACGTCTCGGCATAGGCACGCTCGTTTGGCAATTCGTAGTCAGCCGAGAAGCCCTCGTTCGACGGCGAGGAGCCGATGCCACCCGTGATATAGAGGCGGGTCGAGCAGAGGTGGTTCCAGAGTCGTTTGCAGGCCGCAAGCAGGTTGGCGTCATGGCTTTCGCGGGCGAGGTCCGCCATAGCGCTGTAGAGGTACATGGCCCGCACGGCATGGCCGGTGACCTCCTGTTGCTCACGCACGGGAAGATGCGATTGATTGTATTCGTAGGTGCCCGCCCAGAATGCCGCCGGGTCTTCACCACGCAGGCGCGCCTCGGCATCATAATAATGGGGCTGCCGCCCGCGCTCCTCGATAAAATACTG
>VBHV01000716.1 GCA_005881995.1 Chloroflexota bacterium
TTCCTCTCGAAAGTCAGGGCAAGAATATTGTCATTCCCGAAGGCGATATGATGAATATGCACATCTATGCAGCGAACGTAGATGAAACGGTAGTCGGCGAGGAGCCGCTGGTGCTCTGTCCTGGTCGCCCAATTCACGGGGAGCGCATCCCCTCGATGATTATGGCATTTGGTGATGGTCATCATCGTTGTCCCGGCTCATACCTGGCCATCCAGGAGACCGATATCTTCTTGCATCGCCTCCTGGCCCTTGACTCGCTGCACATAGAGCGCATCCCTGTGCTCAACTGGAATGAGCTTACTACTGGCTACGAAATTCGCGATTTTCTGATTGCTCTCCATTAAAATGAGCTAGGGGTCAACGTCAGGCCATGAAACCACTTCTCATAGAGAATACGTGGTAAGTTATATAACCTTGAACCTCATGGCCTACCGGCAAAGAAACACAACCACCCCTGAGGTGATTGTGACCAAGTACGACAACCAATCACGAGAGGAGAGCAAGCTTTTTATGACGAATCATGGGCAGAAAAGCCAGAGCCAGAAACATCGTCAAGATCCGCTCAGTTCGCAAGAGGAAGACATACTCAAGCAAGTAAATACCGATCAGAGGCCGGGTGCGAACCTGGATGTTCCGCAGCCGGGGCCAGAGTTGGACCCGAATGTTATAGAGCAGGCTGGCTTCGCTCCCCATGCCGAGGAGGAGACAGGGCTGGGTGGCAATGAAGAGACGGAGGCACCTCGTCACCCTGATGTCAAATCGGAGAAAAATGCGGCCCGGGTGGCCGGAGATCCCCGCAAAGCCGGCAATGAGCAGATCATCAATCCTAAATCAAATTCGAGCAATCAGTATCGCTAAACAGGAGCTATTGGAGCAAATTTTACTCCAATCATTTTGTGAATTATCCTATATATTATCCTGGGACGTCTCTGATACAACAACTTTGACGTTTCTTCCTTCTTCCCGTTTGTCCCTTTCCATAGGAACAGGCGCTGGTTGCGGAGAACAAGCCCACCAGGAATTTAAGCTATGATGAATATGAATATTATGCGTCGCCAGGAGGACTTTCATCCGGGCGATCTGGTTATATGGCATGACCAACAGGAAATGCAGGCTCTCCCTCTACCAGCTGTCGTGGTTCGTCAGGAACCGGACGCTGTCGTTATCAGGGTGCGTGTACAGGGGATCATCAAAGAACTACACGTTGACCCCGGAGAACTCGCTGAGCGCTAGTTGAGGTACTATCGTTCACTGATACAGTAACGAGGGCTCGCCCCAATCACCAATACGTGTAGAAACCAGCTTCCACTTGAGAAGCTGGTTTTTCTTTACGCTCAGCGTCAGGATATTGCCCCGGCGTACCACCTCATCATACATATTGTCAAAGACAAAATTTCCCAGGCTATAGACGATCAGCTTGCCTTTGTAGAACTCGTACGGTTCGATCACATGGCAACCTGGGCAAGATAGCGCTGGTGACCTGTGAGCGAGGTAAAGTATTCAATACCCCAATGGACAAAGGTAATCACAAAGTCGGCTGAAAGGCGAGCCTTCGCAATATCCTGTCGAAGATCTCTTTCGTATAGCCATGAATGTCCTGGAGTAGTAGCGGTAGCGGCAAAGGAGTATGGATCAATCTCATCATAGGCCAGGAAGGCGATAGTGGTCCCGTGCATAGTTTTAAAGATAGGCGTATGGGCCTGCTGTTTATCCTGTCCGCCTCCGATAGGCGTGATGCCATGCGTAGGGAGAGTGAGAAACTCGTCGAGAAAAGCCGCTTTGCCGTAATCGCCGCTGTGGTTGTTGGCGACAGAAACCAGGTCAAAACCAGCCTTGAGCAGGCGACTATAGGCGCGTGCATCGCCGCGAAAGTTATACGGCTTAGGTACTGGGACACCCAGTCGAGAGATGACACACTCCAGGTTGCCAATCGTGAGATCGAAGCTACGTAGAAAATCGGCAGTGT
>VBHV01000078.1 GCA_005881995.1 Chloroflexota bacterium
TCTCCCTGCGCGGTCAGCGCCTTATGTACTTCTGCGGCGATGAAACGCGGCATCAGGCGATCCAGCATGCGGCCAACCACGCCACTGATGGCAAGCGCAATCATGCCATAGAGCGCGTAGGTTCCGGTGCGCGCGTTGAAATTCCCAAACGAATGCAGGAACAGAAACACCAGCCCTGCAAGCGCAAAACACACATGCCATTGCAGCGAGGCGTGCAGTTGACCAATTGCGCGCCCTTTGTGCGAGCGGCGCCGGCGGCTAAACAGTATCCCGGCAAGCACCACAAACAGTGTACCCACAATAGCATAGCCATAGCCGGCAATGCTGTCAGGGGATGCATCATCGCTATTCCGCGAATACCAGATGTAAAAGGCGATGCCCGCACCGATCACAATAAACGTGACGAGCAGGCGTACAACCTGGCTACAGCCTCCATTGAAAGAAAACCAGGAATAGCCAGTTTCACCTTTGTCCTCTTCGCGTTGATTCCTCCCGATCACGCTTCCTCCCATCCAGAGCGCAGCAGGCTAACTTTGAGCCACATCATCATCGCGTCACGGTGCAATCCTACAGGGCAGGGTGCGACACATGCCCCGCATTGGTAACATGCCCGGGCGAAACGCGCTACAGGTACGGAGATAGGCCCGGAAAACGTTTCCCGGTTCAATACATCTATCGTAATGGGTTCCGCCAGCGCGGGACAGGCGAGAAGACATTCGTTACAGCCAATACAGGCGTGTAATTCCTGCGCGACCTGCGGCCCGGTTTTGTGCAATAAGACCGGGATGTTGGAACCCCCTGTTACTCCTCTTTTCAAGACTTAGCGGCCTTTCTTCACGGTCGGGAATTTGTCACTATACGACCACAGGCTGCTCGATGGATATCTCCCCCCGCTTTCCCCTGGTCGACCAGGCTGGCGTTTCTTTGATTTCGAGAGCAAAGGACCCTTAAATTGTCCCTGCAGCGCGCGCTGGCTGCCCGTATTGCCCCTCGCGCCCGTGGACGGGACATCTTGTTCTGCTTCCCTGGCTTTGCTGGCTGGCGTGGAGGACAAGCGCGAGGCCCCCACATACGACCATAAGCTGCCGGACGGTCTCCGCGCTAGCGGTGCAGGCGCGGGCTGCATCAGAATGGTGGACTCCACGACGTGCGGCTTTTTCGGTATGGCATTGCTCTTACTCCGCTTCTCTTCCCGCACATTCTGCTGTTGGAAATGCTCTAAATTGATAGGGGTAGTCACAAAGGGATCGGCAAAAAGCTGCAGGTCTTCACCGGTATTGCGCGTGACAGCAGATGATGCAGTCAGCGGACCTGTATCCGGCAGAGGGCGACCGCCAGGATCACCTTCTCGCGCAAACTGAAGCTGCGCCTGCAATGCAGTCTGATCGCGCGTGGCAATGTTCTCACTTACTGCCGCGGATTGCCCGTCCACATCAGGCAACTTTCTTGTGGTCAGCGCGCGCGGCATTGGGTCCATATTCCGACTGCCAGACCCCCAGACGGACTGCGTCCTAGCCTGCGGCTCCAGGTTGTTGGGCAGTCGGAAAGGCATAAAATCGGCAGGCCTGGGTAGTTTTCCGGTTGTCACCATACGCTGCGCCGCGTTGGTGCGCTGGCGCGAGAAATATTTGCGCGCATCAAATGTGCCCTTGAGCAGCGCCTTCTTGATATCGCGAATCGAGAGTCCCTCGTCGATAATACGCTTGATCGCGAGGCTATCAGGCTGCGCCGGGCCGAGTGACAGGTAACCAACCAGCCGATCATCGATTACACATATGCGCCGGTAGCTCCCTCTGCTGCTGTCTGTCAGGGTGGTGATCGTATCTTGCCATTGCAGGACATTGCCAACCGTGAGCATCAACAAATCGCCCAGGCGCGTGGCATGCCAGGGTACGCCAAAGCCTTCTTCACGTGGCGCGCCCGTCATGGATGCCGCCGCCATGCGTCCCTGCAGGACGGCAGCATACCACTGTGCCCTCGGCGTATATATGCCCGTCTGTGGGTCTAGAATGGCCGCAACGTCACCGGCAGCATAAATATGTGGCACGTTGGTGCGCAGTTGGTCGTCAACCAGTATCCCCTGCTTGTGCTTCATAGGCACATCGCAGTGTCTCGCCAGCGAAGTGACCGGCGCGGTACCTGTGCAGGCCAGGACTAGCTGGCAGGGCAATAGCTGCTGTTGATTCGTGACCACCCCGGCCACCCCGCCAACCCTCCCCACAATTCCCACCGCCTCGGTTTCGGTGTACACCATCGCACCCGCGTGCTGGACCGCTTCAAGCACCATGCTGGATGCCGGTTGATCAAGCATACGGGGCAGAAAAGTGGCGCTGCGAATCAGCCAGTGAACGCGAATACCCAGGTACAACATCCCCATCACCGTCTCGATGGCGTGCGCGCCTCCACCAATCACCACCACTTCCTCAACCTCGCTCAGTCTCCGTCGCAGGTCGAGATAGTCATTCAGGCGATGCAGGGAAAGTACACCATCAAAATTTCGCCCCGGCAGGTTAGCGGGCAGACCACTCGGGGCGCTGCCCGTCGCAATGAGCAAGTCCCCATAGCCAAAACCGCGACCACCCCTCAGTTGAATATACTTGCCCTGCGCGTTAATCTCCTCGACGCGCGCATTAATAACGTGGATAAGCTGTGCGCGCTCGGTGCCTGCAGGATAAGCCAGCAGTTGCTCGCGATTGAGTTTCCCGATGGCGAATTGTTTGAGCGCGGGTGTATTGATGGTGGGATGACTCTGCTCCGTTATCATGATGATACGCTTGTCGGGCGCAAGACGCCGCGCATCTACAGCAGCGGTCAGCCCGGCAATACCATTGCCAACAATCACAATATCTGCGCTATCAACACTATTCACTCTATCGAGTTTTGTCATTCCACAAGCCTTTTCCTAGGGGCGGAATCTAATCCACATCCAATACCATCAAGCTTTTGTTTGGTCCCTGGATGTAATACACATCGGTATGGGCTTTCTCATGCATATGACGCTGCAAATGCCCCAGGGACCCGCGGCACTGGGCTTCGCATCGAAATGAGAGGCGCTGCCCCGCGGCGGTTTCCAGGATAAAATTCTTCCCTGGCCCGATGGCAACTATTTTGCCATCAGCGTGCGAAACATTCGTGCCATGCGCGAACACCGGACCAAGCAGCGCCACCGCGCCAATGCTTACCAACGCTATGCTGCCAATGAGCAATAACACGAAGATGGCAGCGGTAATGCGAGGAAAGATCGATGGCATTAAGCCGTTTCTAGGGTCTTCCACTGTGTTCTCTATCTCTAACGATACATCTAGATACACTTTGATACCTACACATTGTATATCGATGTATTGCTCTTCCCGCATGCTTTCGCGGAAATTAGCCAGAATGTCTCACATAGAGGAGTGGAACCTCAACCTGAAATCCCAGGTAAAAGGTCAGGAGCGGAGCGTAATCAGGCCCTTCTGGGCGGCCAGGGAGACGGCTTCGGTGCGATTGGTCGCGCCAAGTTTGCCCATGATGGAGCTAACATGAAATTTGGCGGTTCGTTCGCTGATGGTAAGATGAGCGGCGATTTCTTTGTTGGGCATGCCCTGCGCCAGCAGCGCCAGCACTTCGATTTCACGCTCGGTGAGCGCTTCATACATTACCGGTTGCTCGGTAGAGGAGAGCCCTCTCTGCTGACCCATATGTCTCAGCAATTTGGAGGCGATCACCGGTTGGAGCAATGAGCCTCCTTGCATGGTGACACGAATAGCATTGAAAATCTCTTCGCGGGGCGCGCCTTTGAGCAAGTAGCCATTCGCCCCGGCTTCAAGAGCCGCGATGATGCGTTCATCATTGTCAAAGGCGGTGAAGACGATGATACGTGGGCATGATTGTTTACCGTTGAGTGGACCCTGGCGGAACTGCTGGTGCAAACGACGAATAGTTTCAACCCCGTCTATGACAGGCATTTCAAGATCGAGCAGCAGGATATCGGGTGCCAATTCCAGGGCCAGGCGCAGCGCTTCCTCTCCATTAGCGGCTTGCTGAGGCGTCCCAACCACTTCGAAGTCGGGCTGCGTTTCCAGCACAGCACGCAGTCCTTCACGCACAATAGGATGATCGTCAGCAAGCAAGATGCGAATTATCATATGCTTCACCCCTCTTCCAGGGGAACACAGACGGAAAGACAGGTACCGTCACCCGGCTCTCTTGAAATGCACAGCACGCCTCCCAACAATTTGACGCGCTCACTGATACCCGTGAGGCCGAAATGACCTGAGCTTGTCCTGGATGCCTGCGCAGCCTGTGTCACTTCATCAGGGTGAAAACCAATGCCATCGTCCTGCACCGTGAGATAGACTTCGCCATCCTCAATCGCCAGGGTCAGCGAGATATGTTGAGGTTGAGCATGCTTGTACGCGTTCGACAGCGCTTCCTGCGCGATACGATAGAGAGCCGTTTCCAGTCGCTGCGGCAAGGTTGGAAAATCCGGGGTCGGCGTGTAGTGATACTCGATTTCAATCGCTTCCTGGGTCGTCTCCCGCACAAGCGCAGCCAGGGCTTCGGGCAGAGTATGATCCTGCAAAGGCGCGGCGCGCAGATCGATCATTGAGCGGCGCGCCTCTTCCAGATTGGCGCGTGCCAGGCTAAGCGCCCGGCGAATAGCCTCCCCGGCGCGTTCCGGGCGTGATGTGACGAGCGCATCAGCCGTTTCGAGCTGCAAAGTGATGGCGGTCAATCCCTGGGCCAGCGTATCATGAATCTCACGCGCCAGGCGATTGCGCTCTTCGATGGTCGCCAGGCGCGCCGCCGCCCGCGTATGCTCGGCAGAGAGACGGGCGCGTTGAATGGCAAGCCCAATCTGGTCGCCAATAATGTGCAGGAGCTGCAGTTCTTCCTCTTCGAGTTCGCGCCAATCCTCGCTGGCCACATTCAGCACGCCAATTGGCGTTTCGCTGGCATAAATGGGCACACTGGCATGGAAGCGCAATCCCAGCGACGACGGGTCTTTGTCGCGTTCCGCATTCTTCAAACGACTGCAGCGCAGCACGTTGATATTGGCCGC
>VBHV01000079.1 GCA_005881995.1 Chloroflexota bacterium
TGAAGTTGACGACGGTCGTATAGCCCAGGAACATCAAGCAACGGGCAAGCCAGGTCAAGAAAAAGTCTCGATGGGTCAACGGGGTCAGCGAATACGCGGCGAAGATCTGTTTGATGCGAAAAGGTGGGACCTGTTCCCTGGAGAGGGGCGCTTCACGTAGAACGAGCAAAAACAAGGCGAGCATAATCACTATGGCAACCGCAATCGACGCGTAGGCTGCGTGTATCTCTTTGAACACCTGGGCTACGAGTATTTGTCCGAAAAGTCCACCTAATAATGTACCCAGGCCTGCCGCAAACGCAGATACGGTTGCTCGCTGGCGGACCGGAACCTGGTCGGGGAGAATGGCTGTAAGCGACGCCTGTACCATGTTAATCGCTATTTCCAGGAAGATCCATTCTACTACTAGAAGAAGAAGCGAAGTAGCGGTTGACAACAGGAGAACAGCGGCCACTGTGAGGACTCCACCGGCAACAAGCCACGATCGACGTCTACCGAACCGTGAGGTCGTCCGATCGCTCAGCATCCCCACCAGCGGATTCGTCAGCACCGCGGCAACAGCACCTACCCCCACAATCAGGGCAAACGTGCCGGTTTGATTTGCAGAAACCATGGAGGCAATTTGCATCGGAAGCAAGACAGTAGCCAGTGTGATGTTTCCGATGCCTATCACCATGTTTGCCACACCATAGAGCACCAAAAAGAGCGGACGTTTCGAAGACGTAGGTTCCTGCAGTACTTCAGGTAGCTCTACAAGCGCCTTCTGAGATACTATTGACTCAGGCACAAGGGATTCATCCATGCTTCATACTCTCCATTCATATCGTAATAGCTATCACCTGCTAAGAAACAGTCGTAGAGCCATCTCCGCGAGAATGCTCCTATCGCTCTCGCGGAGACGAATACAGCATTTTCCCAAAGGACAACTGCACCAGCGGATAAAGGACCCATTACAGGGCCATCGCTTCAAGAATGGTATAGGTTGAGTCTGTAGGCCAAACATGGGTGAGCCGGAGTCCAGCCGCCTCAAAAAGCGAGCGGTGTTCTGCTTCAGAGCGCTTACGGCCTCTCATGAGAAGCTGCAATTGCAGGTCGATGAGTGCAATTACCGGCGGTACCTTTTTCCCCGGAGTGATAATTTCGTCAATGACAAGCACGCGCCCATCTGCCTTCATCGCCTTGCGGCAGTTCGAGAGAATCTGGAGACTCTCCGGGTCTTCCCAATCGTGAATGATCTGTTTCAGGATATATATGTCGGCACCTGAAGGAACCGCCTCGAAGAAGTTTCCACTCACCAGCGTCACACGGTCCTGGAGTCCGTCCACTAAGTTGCTTTGCCGGGCCATTGCGATCACCGACTCCCGATCAAAAAGGGTGCCACGGATAGCAGGATACGTCTGAAGGATGGTTGCAAGGAGACTTCCCTGGCCTCCACCCACATCGATAATGGTTCGGGCAGCGGAAAAGTCATAGCCACGAGCTATGGCCAGCTCATATTGCCTCGATTGCGAACTCATGGCCTTCTGAAAACGTTTTCCTGCTTCGGGATTATCGTCCTTGAAGTAGTGCCAGAGATCTTTTCCAAACATTTCAGGAAAGACTGGTTTCCCCGTTTGGATGCTCTGCAACGCATTGCGCCAGGGTTCCCACTGCCACTCTTCTCCCCCATGCATGATCGCAAAACCATGCAGCGAGCGAGGAATATCTGTTCGGAGCGCGTACGAACGTTCGGACTGGGCGAAGATCTCGGGTTCAACCTCTTCAAAATATCCGCAATTCGCCAGAGCATACAACAACCGATAAAGCGCGGCCTTGTTCGTTCCTGTCTCTTCCGCTAATTCCGTAAGGCTCTTTGGCCCATCCTTGACTAAATCTGCCAGTTGGAGCTGGGCAGCGAGACGAATTGCCTGCGATTTGATCAGCCCAACGAGATCATCTACAACAGAGGTGAATACGGACTCCAGGTCAGTGGTGTTAGAGGTCATGCTGTGTCTCCTTTTCAACTAACTATAGTCTCTCTTGCTCTGGTTGTCTAAGAGACTGAGAGAATGTGTTGTGTTGTTGTACAAGTACATCAATCGTTGTTCCAGTTGGCATCCAGGGAATGGGACCATTGTTTACTCTGTTCCGGGTATGGAAGAAGCGTGCAATGGCCTCTTCCGTCCGTCGGAGTCTTTGAGTTTCTCTGATTAAGCTTTGGAAGCGAGCGATGAGGTTGTTGAGCGATCCTGCCACAGGCCAAAGGAAATTCCCCTGTCGCAAAGGAACGCGCGCTTCAAAATAGCCATTCGCGACCTGGCTATGCACCTGAATAATTTCCTGGATCTCTCTCTCCAACTGATGCTTCTGCTCAGCTTCGTGCTGTGCCTGCTCGGCTACATTCCTCTCAAGGACAGCAAGGGAGGTGGCACGATCTGCACGTTCGACACTGCGTATCACGCTTCTCATCCAGGTATAGGCTATGATCGCGGTAATAACCTGGATGACAACTGGCTTCGCCAGCGCATCGCCGAAGGAAGCTGAGTGGCTCAGCAGAGCAGTTAATTCCGCGTCCTTGGGGAACAAAAAAGTGAGCGCGCAAATAACATAGACAATATGAAGAACCATGTCGAAGAAAACAAAACGCGGTGGAAGCAAGGACGCAGCAAAGAGTTCTGGAATTACCAGGAGATCGAGGAGCGGGAGCAGAAAGGCGGTCATTTTCCCGAAGGCCAGAAACGTCCCCATGATCGATACATCAAGCACCAGAACCACGATGATGCCTGACACAATGACCTGCCCCCGTTGATTAAAAAACGCTCCTATACATAGAAACAGGAGTGTCAGTGTCAAATTCGGGAGCAAGCTGTGATTTACCACCCCTCCAATGAGAACGAGAACCACAACGAGAATGGCAATGATACCGAGCAAGGTATTGCTAATATACTTTCCTCGACGATACCCTTCGCGTTCTCTGAGTGAAGCTGTGGCCATTGGTGCTGGTGGTGCCGCAATGCGATACCACCAGCGCAAACGACTTGGGCGCTCTTGACCGGCAGGGTCGCGCTCAATCAGTGCAATGGTCGATAAAGAATTGTCCGTCGACGGCTGTTCTCTTGTATACATACAAGTTCCTCCTACTGTTCTAATAGGTTCTGCCGGTGCAGGGATTTACTCAAGTATCCACCGCAACAATGATTCCTCTTTGGTGCAAGTCTTGCAGCATTCTGATGACTTCCTGTATATCTGACTGTGAAGGTGAGACCGAGAGGATGGTCGCGATGCGAGCGGCCGTTCGCGATCCATCGACCAGGAGCAGAATTTGCCAATGCCTACGAGGTAACGTGTTTCTATCGATCATTTCGAGGGGAACAATTCGCCTGGGAATGATCAAGGACATATCTGGAAGATTGGTCTGAGCAGGTGAAGCAAGGACACTTTTCAGGCTGGTTGTTGACCAGTCCCAATCAAGCTGCCCCATCCCCTTCAAGGCTTGAAGTGCGCTCTCTCCCTCGACCAGGGTCCTTCCTTCCTGATCCTGGACGATACATGTGATGACTTTTCCTGCAATCAGAGTAATATAGACATGGCAAGGCCCTTTATAAGCAATGCCGGGGAAGCGCTTGAGATCGGTAGAGACCTCGCCACTCTGTCTCCGACTGCTCAAAAAAAGCAGCAACGTTTCTATGTCTAGCAAATACTGCATCTCAAAATAATTGTGACAGAATCCTCACCATCTGATAATGAGTGGGGATGCCATCCTCCTTTTGTACCGCTCCCTCCCCCTGTATGGAGCTTTTTTGGAAGCAATGCTTTTCCTTTTCTTCTTGAACGTAAGAGCCTGAGAAGTAAGTTAGTATTGTTCAGTTATTACCTGCTTCAGAGCCTTACTACTTCAGAAGATGAAATAAAGACAAATCAGAATGGCTCCTGACTCAGTGTAACAAAAAAAGAACCGTCATTCAACGTTGGTTATAGGAGTTTTTGGGGATAGGTAAATCTTTTAACGAGATCTTAATGGTAGGACGCTTCAACCGATTAAGGCCTTTATGAGCCAGGGCTTTCTTCGTCGGGTATTTCTTCGATTAGCTCATCCAGTGATACACGTAGAGCCTTAGATAACCGGTAGAGGGTAGAAATAGATACATCCCGATATGGGTTACGAAACACACGCTTGACTGTATTAAAATCCACATCGGCTTTACGGGCTAAAGTCGATTGATTAAAGCCTTGTGACTCTGCTATCTCCCGAACCTTTAGACGCAGCTTCATACCTGTTCTCTTGCTCTTTTGCACCCGATTGTATCAGTACCAATCCCTTGACGGAATTAGCCTTATTAGAATACTCTAATAGAGTACTCTTCAAAGACAATCGACCAAAGAGGGGAGATTATTAGAGATAGAGCCAACCAAAACGCTTTGGATGCTGGATATTGTGCGCGACAAGTGCGGAGAACTTATTCCCATTTACGCCGTAGATCAAACTGAGGCCTGGATTGAAGCACAACGCTGGGCAATAAGGAATGAAATGCCACTCCCTGAGACCGCTACCCTTATTCACTTCCCGAACGGCTTTACGATTTTCAGGCGTACTATTCCAGGTACTTTGAAAGGAGAAATCGATGCACAGAGCAGTACTAACCCAGGAACATGAATTTCACATGGTAAACGGGAAGCTTTTTATCACCTCGGAAACCGACCCAGACAAGCAGGTAGCGTTAAGTGTAAAGGAGAGAGTAGGAAACATAAGACTTGTAGAGACGGGTATACATATAACCAAAAAAGCTCAGTGGATGATAGGGCGACCAACTAATGTTGGATACGCTTCTCAAGCCCACCGAGCTAAAAGGCGATCCCGACAGGATTTGAACCTGCGGCCTACAGATCCGCAATCTGTCGCTCTATCCACTGAGCTACGGGATCACATGACTGTCTTTGTGATTGAGAGTATACCAGTGCACGCCACTTGTGTCAAGTATTCACGCGCGAAAGGGTGCGGTTCATTTTTTTGCACAAGGAAGGGAGGTGATAGAATACAGGAAAAACAAGC
>VBHV01000705.1:0-1862 GCA_005881995.1 Chloroflexota bacterium
AGGAAAAGCCGCTATAGGAGCAAAGTAGGGGTTTGCGTGATAATTGGCAAGCAAACGGCTGTAACTGGCATAGACGAGAATGTCGTGTGAAAGCATGGCGGGCGTAAATACAAAGATCAAGCCTGCCAGCGCTGCACCCGTCCATAATAAATACCGGGTTTGCCGATGCACGCCGCTTTCCGCAGGTAGGCGGGCGATGTAGAGCACGCATACTCCATAGATGACAAACAGAAGCGCGATCAGCCCCAGAAACTCGAGGTAATTACTGTTAACCTGAGAAGCCTGCGCGTTGGCGTCCAGGCCAAAATCGTTGGGCAACCACGAGCCGATCCGCGCCAGCAATCCTCCCAATGGCGTTTGCAGCTGGATAACGGGATCGGGAATGCGGCTAAGTGGTGCAACCATGAATAAGACGCAAAGCACAAAGGCTATGGTACAAAGTACAGGCGGCAGTATAAGCCTGGTAGCTACCATTGTGGCAGGAACTCCCGGTGATTTTTCAGAGGGTGGGCGTTCTTCTACAGGTTTTTCAATCATATACTGGTTTTCTCTCATACCATCCACCGGTTTAAAATAAACAGGAGCACCATAGCTGCCTGCAAAAACGGGAAAGCTACCATGATCCCCTGGTGCAGACGAGGATGCTTTACACCCAGCGCAGCTAGAGTGATAAAGCCGGGGAACATCTCCAGTACAAAACGCTGGTTCGATACCAACGCGTCGGCCTGATGTATCGCCGGGCTGATGAGCGTAAAGAACAACAATAATCCTATCCAGATGGTGTAACTGGTGCGCAATCGACGCCATCCCAGAATGGCCAGCGCGATAAAGCCGACGGTAGCTGCGAGATCGAGCAGGATATGCACCTCGTAAAATGAGCCAAACGGCTGGATGCTCAGGAGTTCGCGCAGCGCATCCCAGAAACCAACCCAGGGGAACGCAGCCTGCCGGTCCCAGTGACTTTGTACGGTCACGAACGCAATCGGATTGTTGAAGAGTTTCCAGCAGTACAGGCAGTAGATGAGCGTACCTGCCGGTATCAAGACGATAGGTAGAAGCCGGGGCAAAGTCTGGCGCAATTTGCTCAGGTTACTTTGCTCGCCGTCGATGAAATTGTGCCTTGCAATCCAGAGTTCGTAGAGATAAGGAATGACCAGCAACAGGCCGGCAGAACGGGTTAAAGCGGCGAACAAACCCAGCAGGCCCGCGAGCCACCACTTCTGGCGGCGCATTGCCAGAAATGCACTGGAGGTCAGGAAAAGAAACAACGCTTCGTTATAGGCGGCAAAGAAGAAAAAGGCGGTTGGAAAAATGCACAGGTAGAGTATTGTGCGCCGCCCAATCTGGTCACCCAGGACATCGCTTGCGATCTGGTACAACACGAATAAAGCGCCGAGCAGCGCCAGGTTGCTGATTACCATGCCAATAGCGATGTAGCCCTGGTTGCCGAAGAGAAACGCGACACCTTTGATGAGCCAGGGAAATAGGGGAAAGAAGGCTGTGTCAAAGACGTTTTGATAGCCGTATTGCGCGATGCGGGTATAGTTGGCGGCATCCCAGTGATTCCAGGAACTGAGCAAGCCGACGATATCCACCGCTTTGACCGGGTAGACATGCGGAGGGACCGGAAACAAAATAAAGCCAATATAAGTAGCGACAACCAGCAACAGGCGAGTTGCGATAAACAACCAGAGTATATCAGCCGTTGGCGCTCGTTTCATTGCGGTTTTACCTGTGGGATAGCATGACAGTCGGTGCTATCAGTCGATAATAAGGATAGGTACCCATTTTCATCAAGAGAGTTTTGGCATGGCTTGGACAAGCCAAGCCACTACTATACTTTACACAAAATCTGCAACTCA
>VBHV01000705.1:1987-3346 GCA_005881995.1 Chloroflexota bacterium
GTACCCACAGAAAGGACAAATATGGGTTCGTACAGACAGCGATTTCTGCACAACCTCACCACATTTGTGGCACTTCTGCGAGGTGTAGCGGGGGTTCACTCGAATGACTTGATGTCCAGCACTTGCAGCCTTGGCTTCAAGAATGTCGAGGAATGCGCCCCAACTGGCGTCCATGATGCTTTTCGCAAGAGCATGATTTTGGAGCAGGTTGAGAATACTCAACTTCTCAACCGCAAGGACTTGATACTGTTCGGCATACTGCTTAGCAACTTTATAGTGAAAGTCTCTTCTTTGCCGTTTGATCTTCAGATGCGTTTTTGCCGTGTTTCTTGCTGCTTTTCGTCTTCGTTTACTGCCCTTCTTGCGCCGGCACAATTGGCGTTGCTTGCGTCTCAACGTTTTTTGCGAGGTGCGATAGAAACGAGGGTTCTCCACGGTGTTGCCCTCGCTATCGGTGAGGAAGGACTTGAGCCCTACGTCAATGCCGATGTCAGGATGCTCACAGGTGCTTGGGTCATGTTCTGTCTTGGGCTCCATCTCACAGACAACGAGGGCATACCAATGCCCATCGGCTCTGTGAACAAGATGAACCGTCTTAGGCGTTCCCTCTATAGGGCGATGCATCTTGATCTTGAGCAGTTTCCCAAGCTTCGCAGGCACATGCAAATGTTTCCCGTCTGCATCCAGCCATGCATCACGAGAGATTCCGTACTGTCTCAGTTGAATGGAATGCCAGCGGTTCGGCTTTTTGAAGCGGGGAAAGCCCACATCAGGCATGCCCAACTCTTTGACAGCGCGGAAACGTTTGAGGGCCTTGGTGAGACGATCTGCCAGCATTTGCACCGTGGTGGCTGGCACATGCTCACCACCACGTCCTTTGAATTGGGCGGTCAAATCATACTTGCTTGGGAACGTCCCATCACGCTCATACTGCTGATTCATCGTCTCCAGCATCTCATTGTACAGGAGACGAGACTCATGCAAGCACTGCATGAGCAAACGAGACTGGTCCTTCTTCACGAAAAGGCGATACTCAAAGGTTCTCATGTATCCTACGGTACCAGATTAGGATATACAGGTCAAGTGAAAGGGCGACAATTCATCCCCATAGCTGAAGCCAGGGGCCCTCTTGCCGCATTAGGGTAGTAGAACATGCTCGTCAAGCATCAGCATGTGAGCCTTGCGCAAGAAAGAGCGACCAGTACTCGCGGGCGTTTTGCTCAAGTTCCTGGTGCGAACCAATCTCAGCAATGTGACCATCGACCAGCACCACAATCGTACCCGCTCTACGAATCGTGTCGTAGCGGTGTGTGGTAAAGATAATGATCTTCTCGTGAGCAAAGGTAGTCAGCAACTCGA
>VBHV01000080.1 GCA_005881995.1 Chloroflexota bacterium
TCTTCCCATCGGCTTGATAAAACTGCTTGCGTACAGGCCACCCAACGATATGTAAACGGCTGGGATCAAAACCTGCCGCCAACGCCAGTTCATGCGACTCGCGCGTTGGAGCAAAACTAGCCTCCGCGTTGAGCTCGGAGAACCATGTTTCATGCACACTATACGGATCAGAAAACAGCATACCCAGCGGAATACCAGGCGTGTGTTCCTTCATCACCTGCTTCACCGAATGCGAAAGCAATGAATGGGTCGTAATCACCATAGCAGGCTGTATCTCATCCAACGCCCGCTTGAGTCTCGACGCGATCACCGGAGCAAGCGCTCGCTGCGACAACACCGCTCGCTTATGATCGTTGCTAAGATGGAACTCTACTGCCCACATCCACAAGGCATGATGCCCAGCAAAACGATAGTGGTGATGAAAAAAAGAAGGCAGCATATCAGCAATAGTCACGGCATAGTTCTGCTGCAACAGCTCTTTCAAAGCCTCAGCAAGACTAAGATGACCACCGCCTGTCTGAGTGGTCAGTATGAGGATATTGGGTTTATTGGGCATGCATACTCTTTCCTGGCGGATTATCTACCGAATCCTGTATTCATAGCTGCTGTGATTATAGCATGTCTTTCTCGCTTAACATCATTTCCATCTATTCAACTTACCCAAAGAATGATATAATGAGAACGCAAGTTCTATTTTTTCGTAGTTACCCAGACCAATACCCATTGGCTAAGAAAGAGAACACCCATGCTCCGTGATGTAATGCGCGAAACGCGCGAATTTCCAAACCTTCCCTACGAAGGACACGAAGAGGAACTTCCACAGCGATTTCAACAGGCGTTTATACAGGGGTTACACCAGGCCCACAAGGAAATCTTGCAAGAACTGCGTCAAACGCTCTTAAAGATCGTCCGCATACGCTTCCCCAACGCGCTGCGGCTTGCCAAAAAGCAAACGCTTATGATAGAGGATTCAGTCATCCTGCGCGACTTAATCGTAAAAATGAGCACTGCACAATATACCGAGGAAGCTGTTATGCACCTGCTCGAAGTTGACGAGGAGGAAGAAGAGGAATAGTCCTGGAACTCGGGGCTATTCCTCCCCCAGCAACACCTTCAAATCAGCAGTCAATTGCGTGGGAGTGAAATCATCATCCAGCAAGACACGCTCGCGACCCTCTTTATCGATCACATAGATGTATGAGCTATGCGTCACAACCCCCGCGCTGGTCGCGGCCTGCGCATCAACGCTGTAGTCCGACCACACGGGGGAAAGTTCCTCGTGTGAGCCGACCAGGAAATGCCAGTAACTCACCATCTTATGCACTTTGGAGAAATTGAGCGCGGCAGCTATAGTATCACCCTTGGGGTCCATACTGACGGCAAGTACCGCAATATGGTTGGCATTGCTGCCAAGTGTCTGCATTGTCGAATGTAATTTATCTGCAATAACCGGGCAAATATCGGGACAATGCGTATAGAGAAAGGTCACCACCACAGGTTGACCCTTGAACTGTGAGAGCGATACTGGCTTCCCAAATTGATCCTTCAAGCGAAAATCTGGCGCGGGAATACTGCCGAGGTCGGTTCCTTGCAACCCCGACTGGCTAACTCCAGGAGTGGACGCGTTAGTTGAACCCAGGCCATTACGCAGGCTGAAAATGGCTACCACAAGTACGACCAGCAGCGCCAGGGTGATGACTGACAGGCGAGACGCCAGGCGCCAACTCATGCTCATATCAAGTCCTTGATCTTAATGAATCACTCGATCCAGCACCATGACCGCGAAAATCAGCGCGAGGTAGCAGTTCGAGTACCAGAAAAGCGTACGTGCCCATTTTTTCGTCTGATCGCGAAAGAGGCGTACTGCCATGTACACCAGTATACCACCCAGCAAAAGAGCACACACCAGGTAAAAATAGCCCATGGCGCGCATAGCAAACAAAACCATCGTCACCGCCAGTAGCAGCAGCGAATACAGGAGGATTTGCTTGCGCGTCTCACGTTCGCCCATCACCACAGGCAACATGGGAATGCTGGCCTTCTCGTAATCTTTCTGAATGAGTAGCGAGAGCGCCCAGAAATGTGGCGGCGTCCAGTAAAAGATGATAGCAAACAGCCAGATAGCAGGCAAAGTAATACTATTGGTGACTGCCGCCCACCCAACCAGCACAGGCACCGCGCCCGCCGCTCCACCGATCACGATATTTTGCGCGGAAGAACGCTTAAGCCATAGCGTATAGACAAATACATAGAAAAAGATCGCCGAACACGCCAGTTCCGCGCTGAGCAGATTGACAAAGGCCGTCAAAACGATGAAGGCTCCCACGCCCAATACAATGCCGAAAATAAGCGCCTGCGTAGGCTGTACTCTGCCGGAGGGCAACGAACGGCGTTGTGTGCGCCCCATAACCAGGTCAATATCCCGGTCGATATAACAGTTGATGCAGTTCGCGCTGCCAGCTGCCATCGCGCCGCCCAGCAACGTCGCGAAGACCAGGTCCAGGCGAGGTAATCCTTGTTTTGCAATCGCCATCGCCGCCACCGTCGTTCCAAGCAGCAGCACAGTGACATGGGGCTTCATCAGATCGATATAGCTGGAGATAGTCTGCCGGACAGGGCCGACTTCCTTCTTCTCCTCTTCAATTGCCTCCAACTCGGCACCCTGGGGGGCCGCGCGCAGTTGACGAGCCGCCAGCACAGCAAGTATCACCAGCATACCCCATACGGCAGTAGCAAGCGCAAGATGTAAGACTGCGATAAATTCCGGCTTTTTCAGTAGCACAATCAGGCCGCCGACCCCCGCCTGCGCTACAAACAGCAAGCCAGCTACTAGTGCAACCCAGGCCTGTCCGGGCGCGACATTACGTCTACGCAGGGCCGAGATCAATGTCCAGATCATCACCAGTCCTACAAAGGTGGCCACGAGACGGTGGAAAATATTGATGTCCGCCAGGTGATATTGGATAGCCCAGTCCGGCGCATTGCCGCATAATGGCCAGCCTGGGCAGGCCAGTGAGGCTTGTGAATTGGTGACATACGAGCCGCTCAGCAGCAATCCATACACCAGCAGGGTAGTTGTCATCGCCAATCGCATAAATTTGCGTGTCTTCGCCGGGTGCTCTTTACTAGGTTGCGCCTTCCCCGACATAACGGCGACCGTAATCACCATCGCGAAGATCACCAGGGCAGTGGCAAGATGCGCGGTGATGATCTCCGGCGGCAGCTTCCACAAGACCGTGAGTCCACCCAGGATAATCTGCACCACCAGGAACACCGGCGCAATCAGGGCCGGTATCAATATCTGTCGCTCTTTACGCGCATAAATCACAGCCAGCACCGCCAGGCCAATCACCAGCACGCTCACGATTGACGCCCCAAAACGATGGTATTGCTCCAGAAGCACCTGATAATCCAGTGCAGCATAAAGCCGTCCATGGCACAGAGGCCAATCAGGGCAACTCAAGCCGGAGTCGGTTGCGCGCACGGTACCACCAAGCGCGATAAGCAAATAAGTAAACCCGACTGCTGCCCATGCAACTCGACGTAATAATTTCATAGAACCAGGCATCCTTTTGTGAATATAATCTGACCTATTGTATTTTCACGAAGCTTCCTGATTCCCTCCTTGCAAGGTAACATGCGCGCCTTACAAATGCCTGAATATGTCACTCCACTCCTTGTCCCATTTCCACATCACTGCTATAGTATCTAACAAATGAGACACTTACGGAAAAGCAAAGTCTGTGAATTCTCGCCAGGGTGACCTTTGCGGTCGCACTGATGGTCGAAAGGCCAACGCTATGGCAAACATCGGACCCGATTTCTGGCTCACACAATGGAATTGGGAGCCATCAATACTCATCGGAACAGCCCTCATTGTTGGTTTCTATCTTTATGCCATCGGGCCGGTGCGCAAACGCCACCAATTCGAGTCGGCCAAACGCGGCCAGGTCTTCTCTTTTCTATTGGGCGTGGGCATTATGTTCCTGGCGCTTGTCTCTCCATTGGACGAACTGGGCGATAGCTACTTATTTAGCGCGCACATGGTGCAGCACCTATGCCTCACCGTCATAGGACCACCGCTCATGCTGATTGGCACACCCGCGTGGTTCATCCAGCCCATCGTGCGCAACAAAGCGCTCTTTCAAGTCGCCCGCTTCCTCACTTATCCCGCTATCGCCTTCGCCCTGTACAATATCGATTTCTGGCTCTGGCACGCCCCTCCGCTCTATAACGCAACGCTGGAAAACCAGAACATTCATATCCTTGAGCACCTCACCTTCATCATCTTTGGCATCCTGAACTGGTGGCCCATCTTCAGCCCATCACCAGAGCTGCCGCGCCTCTCCATCGGAGGTCAGATCCTCTATCTCTTCCTGAGCGGCATGCCCAGTGTCCTGCTGGGAGCAGGTCTAACCTTCGCCCCCCCACTCTATGCACCCTACATCGCCGCACCGCGCGCCTGGGGCATCTCAGCCGCCACCGACCAACAACTCGGCGGCCTCATTATGTGGGTACCCGTCAATATCATCTACATCATCATCATGAGCATTCTCTTCCTGCGCTGGATGCAGAAAAAAGAAGCCGAACAAGCCGCCCACGAAAGAGCTTTATATGAGCAGGAGGATGCAGAGAATGCAGTATTGTAGAGACTCTTTCCCATCCATGTTATAATGCGCCTGTACATTTCCACATTCTTGAGGATGAGAAAGAAAAGGAAAGTGGGAGACAGACATTCTGCAAACCTGCTGGGAAGGCTGCTTCGTCATCATGCTCATTACACGTATTGAACTCGAAAACATCAAGAGTTATCGTCATCTAACCGTTGATTTCCGGCGCGGCACCACCGCCATCAGCGGAGCCAACGGCGCGGGCAAAACAACGCTCGTCGAAGCCATTGGTTATGCACTTTTTAATTACCTGCCGTATAATCAGAACCAGTTTGTGCGCGAAGGCGAAAAATCTGGCAAGGTGGTCATTCACCTCGTCGGCAGCGATGACCGCCCATATGAAGTCGAGCGTCGCTGTGGAGCGGGCGCGCACTGGCTGGTCTATGATCGTGAGGCCGACCATCGCGTTGAACAGCGCACCGATGTCCTGGACAAACTGCACGAACTCTTCGGCATAGACCGCGAACGCCCGCTGGAAAACCTCTTCCGCGATGCCCTGGGCGTCCCACAGGGAACCTTCACCGCTATTTTTCTCGAAGCCGCCGCCAAACGCAAGCAGACCTTTGATGCCCTGCTCCAGATTGAAGATTACAAGACCGCCTTCGATTACCTGCTAGAGGTACGCAAACAGTACGAAGAGCAGGTACAGGAGCAGAAAGGCGAAATTCAGCGCCTTGAGATTGAAACACGCGAACTAGCTGATTGGCGCATAGCCCTGAAAAACAAGAGGCAGGACGATGAGCAGAAAAAACTCTTGAACTTGGAGAAAACACAGAGACGCGCCGCCTGCGAAGAACGACATGTCTTACTCAAAAAGCAACAAGAACACCTCCGCGCTACAGCATCGGCC
>VBHV01000081.1:0-6131 GCA_005881995.1 Chloroflexota bacterium
CACCTGCTCAAGCACATCCAGAGGGTATTCCAGCAGGGCCGGTTGAGGACTTGGACCGAGTATACTCGCGTTATTGACCAGTAGATCGAGTGGACCCAGCTTTTGCGCGGCCTCGACGAGTGAGCGGCGGTGTGCAGGGTCGGTTACATCGCCGGGGATAGCAATAACTGAGGTCGTAGATGATAGTTCGATGCGTGCAGCTTCAAGCGCGTCCACGCCACGTGCATCTATAATGAGGTTCCAGCCCTGTTGAGTAAGTTGGCGCGCAAGCGCAAGGCCGAGGCCACGCGAAGCGCCGGTAATCAACGCATTGCGAGATTGAGAATTGGTCATAATCTATTTTCCTTTCGGACAGAGAGCATAGAGCGCCTGTCCTCGATAGTGTTTTTATGTTTCTACTTTACTACATGTGGTAACGGAATGCATCCAGCGTGAGGACAGGTTAGCGGCTGTCCTTTTGGACAGAATCGAGCAGACCGCCACCCTCGTTCCATTCTTCCACGATGCGACCATCTCGTATACGAAATATCTGGATTAAGGTTCTTGCCGCCTGCCTGCCGGTCGGTGGAACGCCCTCGTACGTTCCCTGGTGTGTGCCGTGCCAGGTAGTGCGTACGACAACCCTGTCTCCTTCCGCAATTATATCGTCAATGGCAACGCGCATATCCGGGAAACCGGTACGAATCGAGATGAAGTAATCTTTCACGCCCTGTGGACCGGCCGGCTGCCCGGGAGTGGAATGATCGAGGAAATCGTTGGAGAAGATTTCGTCTACGATTGCCAGGTTCCCACGATGTATGGCCTGCTCAAAGAGTTGGAGTAGCAGGACTTTGTTTGTTTCCCAGGTGGATTCACGCATATGTTGGTCTCCTTCATGACTTGCCATAGGGTAGGAATGTAATGCATAATATAGATATGCATCTAGAACGTTTACGTTAAGGTGAAGGTTATCTTCTATCGGTTTTTTCATGATGATGATTCATCAATTCAGTGGTAGGTGTTTATGAAATCTTCTCAATCCTCTTCTGGTGTTGCAAATACCAATATACAACAGGATGAACTTCAGGGACAGGCAGGGGCGAGGCAGCATGACGGGTATCAATGGACGGCGCTTTCTGTGACGACCGTGGGCGCTCTGCTTGCTTCTATTCAGGGGTCGGCGCTGCTGATTGCACTGCCGAATATCCTGGGCGAGCTGCACGCGACGTTTTTCTCGATCATGTGGGTGCTGCTCGGATACCTGCTCATACTCACGGTACTCACTCCCGTGGTTGGGCGCCTGGCCGATCTGTGGGGGCGCAAACGGCTGTATAACAGCGGTTTTATCGCCTTCACCATTGGTTCGCTCATCGCGGGTCTGGCGCAGCCCCAGTTTCACGCGGCGGATCTGATCGTAGGACGAGTAATACAGGGAGTGGGAGCGGCGCTGCTCGTCACGAATAGTACGGTGATTGTCACCGATGCGTTCAGGAGGGGACAGGTTGGCCTGGGACTGGGCGTGAACCAGATCGCGGGCGCGGCGGGCTTTCTGATCGGCCCGATCGTTGGCGGACTACTTACCGAGATATCCTGGCGCTGGGTCTTCCTGTTTAACGTTCCCTTAGGCATCTTTGGCGCCTTATGGGGTATCTGGCGGCTGCGCGAGCCGGTGCGCCCGTTAGAGCGGCAGTCGATTGACTGGTTTGGCGCTATCAGCTTGAGCATTGGACTGGCCGGGCTGCTGCTGGGATTGAGCATGCTGGCGTTTCCTTTGCTGCCCCAGCCTGTTATTATTGCCATTCTTACTACCGGTATCGTGGGTCTTGCACTATTCGTTGCCATCGAGCCCCGCATTAAGGTACCGCTCATTCAGTTGCGGCTCTTCCGCAACCGCCTCTTTGCGCTGGCAAACCTGAGCGGCCTCCTCAATGGTATAGCGCGCGGCGCCGTGCTGTTTCTGCTGATCTTTTTTCTACAGGGACCGTATGGAAAAGACCCACTGACAGCCGGATTGATGCTCACCCCCTTTGGGGCAGCGTTTATGATCGTCGGACCTTTGAGCGGGCGGCTTTCGGACCGTGTCGGGTCACGGCTGCTCACGCCTATCGGCCTGGGTATCTCCGCAGTTGCGCTGTTTGCGCTCACGACCATTAATCAGTTTACTCCGTACTGGTTGATCGCTGTCTACATGGCGTTAATGGGAGGCGGTTCCGGCTTTTTCGTATCGCCAAATACCAACGCGATAATGAGTTCGGTGGAACCGCATACGCGCGGAGCGGCGGCAGGCATTCTCAACATGCTCAACAATACAGGACAGATGCTCAGTATTGCCATTGTTTTCCCGCTCGCTCTGAGTCAGATACCCTTTGCTGCCATTCAACAGGTGTTCATCAATGGCGGCGGATTGGGAAATTTTGCATCCGCGATCCCACCTTTTCTCTCGGGCCTGCACCTGGCGTTCCTGGTATCGTTCATATTGAGCGTCATCGCGGCGGTTGTCGCGGCGTTGCGTCCCTCTCATGGAGAAGAGGGAGCAAGCAACACTATAGGCCGTGATGCACCGGCGTCTACGGGGAATAGATGAAACAATAGCGCATCTTCTCGCGTGTGATTGCCAGGAATGATTTTTGCCACGAGGAGATGCGCTATGGACTATGAACGAGCCTGTTTGATTATCAACCCCAGGGCGGGGCAGAATTTCGCGAAACTGAATGACTTGCTGGCGGTGTTCTGGGCAGCTGGCTGGAAAACCGACATTGCTATCAAGGTATACGGCGGGCATGCGATGAAGCTGGCAACCAGGGCCGCTGAAGAGGGTTATGACCTGGTAATTGCGTATGGCGGAGATGGCACGCTCAGCCAGGTTATGAATGGAGTGATGAACGCCAGGGGTCAACGGTGTGTGGTTGGTCTCATTCCGGGTGGCACAGCCAATCAATGGGCGAGTGAATTAGGTATCCCTATTGACCCTGTGAAGGCTGCAATTACGCTTGTTACCAGTCAGATGCGCAAGGTTGATATCGGCCATGTTGATGTACGGGAACTGATAATCCCAGATGCACACGCAATGGATGGGCAGGATCAGAAGCAACAAGATGCTCGACCCTCACAGCATAGAAATGTGAAAGCGCGATCAAAAGCGAAACATCACTTCCTGCTGACGGCTGGCCTGGGCATTGATGCCGCTGTGATTAGCAACGTTTCAAAGTCGCTTAAGTATCGCATGGGTCGGCTGGCCTTTGGTGTGGCTGCCATGCACAAGATGGGGGAGCAGCATCCTTTTCCGGTTCAGATCAAAGCCAGTAGCGCTGGAGACGATAACAACATACTCTGGGAAGGCAGGGCCATCCAGGTACTCTTAGGCAATACGCGGCGCTACGCGGATGTCGTGGAACTGACGCCATACGCGCACATCGATGATGGTATTCTGGACATGTGTGTAATTACATCGGGCACCCCGCTTTCAACTATGCAGCAAATAACCTCGCTCTTGCTGCGGCGCAAGCCAGATGATACCACGACCGAGTACTTTCATGGCACGCATTTTGTGGTCAGCATCCCGGCCACTATCGATATACAACTGGATGGCAGCGCCGTCAAGCTCAAAGACTACCTGGGCAAGTCGGACTGGAAGGCACTGCAACAAACGCCCGATCCGGAACAGGTGATGGTCGATTATCATTTCCGTGCAATGCCCTACGCTTTGCGAGTCGCAGTTCCACGCGGATATAGCGGAGACTTGTTTGAGGAAGACAGCACTCATGGCGAAGCTCATAGGGCACAAAAACAATCTACTGATGTAGAGACGGAAGCAGCCGGATTCCATGAACGGATCAATACAGGGCTATTCGAGAGTAAAGCCGAAGCTGGCGAGGATGAACAGGCAAAGCTAGCTGATGACAAAGCTTCTGAAGAGTCGCAGCGCGAAATACCACAACTGGTTACAAGGCTCTTAGATCATGGACGGAAGGTTAAAGTAGTCGCAGTAAGCGCGAAATTGGAGAAGAACGACATGTATATTGTGGCGGGCGGCGCAGTTAATTCGAGTACAGGTGAGATCAAACCGGTTGCAGTGCAAATTAAAGATAATACGATTTTGCTGCGCTATAATGGTGAAACCGCTCCACCCGATATCGTCGAGCAATTGCGCGAGGGCATGGAAATTATGGTAGAGGGGAAAAAGAACAAACGTGGGGTGATTGCAGCGCAGCGTGTCGTAGTATAGCAGATGCGTTCAAATCTCTCTATAATATGGGTATCCGTTTGGATGCCCTTTCTTTTTTGGCAACCCAGGGGCGTTTCTGAATGCAAGGAAGTGTGAACCATGACAGGATACCTCTTATTAGAAGGCGGGGCGGAATTTAGCGGGAAAATGGCCGATCCGGACCGCCGCGCCATAGAGCTCGCGGGCGGCCCCGATGTGATAATCAGCATCATTCCCACGGCGGCCGCGCCGGATAATAATTACCAACGGGCCGGGAGCAACGGTGTGAACTGGTTCAAGAGCCTGGGGGCCACGCGTGTTGAATGGCTGCCGCTCATCGACAGGTCTTCGGCCAATGATGTGCGTATCGCCAACAAGCTGGCTCGCTCGCGCCTGATCTATATGCTGGGGGGCTTTACCGGCTACCTCGGTGAGACGCTCAAAGGGAGTGTAAGCTGGCAGATGATGCTGCGAGTGTATGAAGGAGGAGCGGTAATTGCAGGGAGCAGCGCGGGCGCGATGGTGATGTGCCAGTATTATTACGACCCGGACAAGGGCCAGGTGGTCGAGGGCCTGAATCTGGTGCCCAATAGCTGCGTGCTGCCTCATTATAATACCTTTGGCAAAAACTGGGCGCAGCGCATGACGAGACTGTTGCCCGATGCTGTGCTGCTGGGCATCGATGAACGCACCGGGATGATTGATGATGGAGATTGGCGCGTGTATGGAGAGGGTGCGGTGACGCTCTATCGCAAAGGTAAGCCGACGGTATTTCAGGCGGGTGAGACTTTTCGCGAGGAGTTCAGATAGTAGCTTAGGGGGCCAGGGGGCCAGGAGCCTGGAACCAGGAGCCTGGAACCAGGGCGACCGCGAGGGTCGCCCGTACAATATACGGAAGAGCTGACTACGGGAGGGAGTTATATATGGACATTTTGCTGCTTAATGAAATGGAGGTTCGGAGGCTGTTGGATCCGGATGCGCTCGTGGACGCGCTGGCCGAGGGCTTTAGGGCGCTGAGTGAAGGTCTGGTTGATGCTCCGAAACGCAACGAGGTCTCTGTGCCCAATACGGGGTTTTTGCTCGCCATGCCGGCTTATCAGCAGGGCCGTGAGGTCACCGTCAAGCTGGTCTCTGTTTTTCACGGCAACGAGCGGCTCGGCATCCCTTCCCACCAGGCTCTCATCTGCTTGTTCGATCCCCAGACGGGTACCCCGCTCTCGGTCATGGATGGGACCTACATCACTGCGCTGCGCACTGCTGGAGCGGCCGCCTTGTCGACCCGGCTGCTGGCACGCACGGATACACGCGTGCTGGCGATTGTCGGCGCAGGGGTGCAGGGCCGTGCGCACCTGACGATGCTTCCCCGCGTGCGCCAGTTCTCCGAGATCCGCATTGCCTCTCGCCACATTGCCGAGGCAGAGCAGCTCGCGGCAGCCGATGCCAGGGCACACGCGGTTGAGACCGCTGAGGAAGCAGTGCGCGGAGCCGACGTTGTGTGCCTGTGCACCAGTGCAAGTGAGCCGCCTCCGGGCGGAGAACTGGACCGTAGAGTGATTGAGCAGGGCCGCCTCTTCGTGGAGACACGGCTGGCCTTCGAGCCTCCACCGGCTGGCTGCGGGGAACTGGCAGGTTTCGATCGCAGTGTTGGCACAGAGCTTGGAGAGGTCTTGCTGGGCCGAAGCCCTGGGCGGCTGTCTGAAGACGAGATCACCGTCTACAAGGCCATGGGGCATGCCCTTGAGGATATGGCTGCTGCAAGCCTCGTCTATCATCGTGGCAGGCAGGAGGGTGTTGGCCGCACCGTGGCGCTCTAATAGATTTGTCCAAGCAAAATCTATGCTTGTTTGAACTATGAAACGACGGAACCGCTCTCCAAATTGCCCTTGTTTTTATGAGATTTCTCTGGTATACTACTTCATTAAGAGTTAGTGTACGAATAACACCATTT
>VBHV01000081.1:6157-12216 GCA_005881995.1 Chloroflexota bacterium
TTGGCAAGCAACCGGCCATTTGATGTAGCCATTATTGGAGGCGGTATCGCGGGTCTTTCGACGGCGCTGCGCCTGCCGGAATATATGCGCGTGGCGCTATTCACGAAGGGGCAACTGGGAGAGAGCAACACGCGCTATGCCCAGGGTGGGCTGACGGTAGCGCTGGGGGCGGACGATAGCCCCGAACTTCACGCGCAGGATACTGTTGCCGCGGGAGCCGGGCTGTGTGATGAAAACGCCGTGCGTATTCTGACGGAGGAGGCGCCGGAGGCTGTGCGGTGGCTCATTGCCAAGGGGGTGCGTTTTGACCGGGCGCAGCCGGGACGAGATGAACACGCGACACCGGATGGCTTGCTGCTTGGGCGCGAAGCGGCGCATAGTCGCTGGCGTGTGCTGCACGCGGGGGGTGACGCAACAGGAGCGGAGATCGAGCGAGCGCTGATGACGGCGCTGCGCCAGAGTTCCTCGATAACAGTGTTTGAAGAGACGTACGTGCATCGTTTACGGGAAGAGGGTGGTGTCTGCGTTGGGTTGGAGGCTAGCAATCGCGATGGTCAGCCGTTCAGTATTGAAGCAAAGGCGACCATCCTGGCCAATGGTGGAGCGGGGGGATTGTGGCTGCATACCTCGAATCCCGCGGGCGCAACTGCTGATGGGCTGGCGCTGGCATGGATGGCGGGAGCGGCCCTGACCGACCTCGAATTTATGCAGTTTCACCCGACGGTGCTGGTTGCCGGAGGGGGATCGCATCTCATTTCGGAGGCGGTGCGCGGCGAAGGCGCGTACCTGCGCAATCACGCGGGTGAGCGATTCATGCCCAGGTACGCAGAACAGGCGGAGCTGGCCCCGCGGGACGTGGTGGCGCGTTCCATCCTGAGCGAGATGTTGAAGGAAGGCACGGATTGCCAGTATCTCGACCTGCGCCATCTTCCAGCTGGGCGCATGTATGAACGCTTTCCCACTATCTCCGCCATCTGCCGCTCGTATGGGCTTGATATTGCAAAAGACCTGCTGCCTGTGACCCCAGCTGCGCATTATTGAATGGGCGGCGTCATGACGGATAGCTATGGACGCACCTCGCTTCCAGGCTTATACGCAGTTGGAGAAGTGGCGTGTACAGGCGTGCATGGAGCGAACAGACTGGCAAGCAATTCGCTGCTGGAAGGGCTGGTCTTTGGTTTGCGCCTGGCGGATGGCCTCTCAGGTATGATGGGCGAAGCTGTGCAGCCTGCTCGCCGTCCTCTGCACCTCCTTGTGCATGACGAGTTCCAGCGCTATGAGGGCTTGCTGCGGATGCAACCTGACTCGGAGCATATGAGCCAGGTGCGGCGCGAGATACGCCAGGTAATGTGGCAGTACGTCTCGCTCAGCCGGGATGAAGAAGGGCTGCTAGAAGCGCGCGCGCGCCTGCAAGATATCTGTGACCGCCTGCCTGCTGCATGTGATGGAGTAGAGCATGAAACGGAGATCGTACCTGCCTGGCAAGAAACGGTCAATATGCTCAAGGTAGCCGAACTGGTGATCGCTGCTGCGCTGCAACGACGCGAAAGCCGGGGTAGCCATTGGCGGCGCGATTATGATTTCCTGGATGAAAGCCTGACAGGCCGTCACTATGTGCTTCAGCCTGGTACTCAAGAAGTCCAAACAGGGCGGGGGCTTGCCCGGGGCCCCATAGGCGTCAAGTCAGGGTCAAGGGCGGTCATTGGGTAGTCGTAGGGACAAGGGGCGGCGGAGTGGAGGTGTGGGGGCCTTGTGCTTGTCCTGGGTGGAGGCATTTCGTGTGACAGGCCCGTACCCTATACGAGCTGGGCTGCCCTCCTGGTCATTCGATAACGGGGGGAATCAGAGGAGGTAAGAGTTTATGCATAATGGGGTGGTAGAAATTATCAGGTATGCGTTGGAGGAGGATGGGGCTGAATTCGATGTGACGACCTTGAGTACTGTTGCGGCGGAACGGCGGGCGCTGGGTAGTATCATTGCACGCCGGGCGGGAGTGATCGCGGGGCTGGCGGTTGCTGCGGCGACGTTTCGCGAATTTGACCCGCAAGTTGAGATTGAGCTGCTGGCAGCAGATGGCGCAGCGGTACAGGCCGGCCAGGTTATCGCGCACGTGCGAGGGTCGGCGCGTTCACTGTTGAGCGCAGAACGGGTTGCGCTGAATTTCCTGGGGCGTCTCTCAGGGATCGCCACGCTCACCGCGCAGTGTGTGCGGGCGCTTGAGGGAACGCGCGCGCGCATCCTGGATACGCGCAAAACCACGCCGGGGCTGCGCATCCTGGAAAAGGAAGCGGTGCGCCTGGGTGGTGGGCAGAATCATCGTTTTGGGCTGCATGACGGCGTGCTGATTAAAGATAATCATATCAAGGCTGCCGGAGGTATTGCGCAGGCCATTAGCGCCGCTCGCCGCACGGCTCACCACCTGCTCAAGATCGAGATCGAGTGTGAGACGCTCGCGGAGGTGCGCGAGGCGGTGACGGCAGACGCGGATGTCGTGCTGCTGGATAACATGGACGCGGAGACGATGCGCAGCGCGGTAGAGATGATACGGCGCGCAGCTCCCAATGTATTGATCGAGGCGTCGGGCAACATCGGCACCAATCCCGCCAGGCTTGCGGAGGTGGCGGCGACGGGCGTCGATTTCATTTCGCTGGGCGCGTTGACGCATTCCGCGCCAAATTTCGATGTCTCGTTAGAGTTCGCCTGATTTCCAATGCGGGCCGCTTTATCGCGCCCTCGTGATCCCAAAGGAGAAGATATATGGCTCTACAATCGGCATGTGCTTCGAGCAAAGAAGAACGCATTCTGCCACTATTAACACCAAACGGGCGCGCGCGTCATGAGCATGCGAAGCGTATCGATAGTATTCCCCTGCACTACGCGGAGATGCCGGGCGAGGAACTGGACGAGCGCATCGCGGCGGCGAGGGCCACGCTGGGAGAGCGGCTGGTGATCCTGGGGCATCACTACCAGCGCGACGAAATCATCAAATACGCGGACTATCGCGGCGACTCGTTCAAGCTGGCGCAGCTGGCGGCGGCGCGGCCCCAGGCCGATTACATCGTCTTTTGCGGCGTGCATTTCATGGCGGAGAGCGCGGATATCCTTAGCGCGCCCCATCAAAAAGTGATCCTGCCCAACCCGGCGGCTGGCTGCTCGATGGCCGACATGGCGAACATTGCCGAAGTGGAAGAGTGCTGGGAGATGCTGATCGACACGCTGGGGGATGACGCGGGCATTATCCCCGTTACCTACATGAACTCGGCGGCCAATCTCAAGGCGTTCTGCGGGCGCAATGGCGGTATTGTCTGCACCTCGTCAAATGCGCCTGCCGTCATCAACTGGGCATTCGCGCGAGGGAAGCGCGTCCTCTTCTTCCCGGATGAGCACCTGGGGCGCAATACTGCGCTGAAATACGGCATTCCCGAAGCGCAGATGTTTGTGTGGAATCCCAAAGACCCGATGGCCTCTGATAGCGCCGACGAAGAGATCGAGCGTTCCCGGATTATTCTCTGGAAGGGCTACTGCACCACGCACATGCGCTTTAACGTGCAGCAGATCGAGAAGGCGCGCGCCGAGTATCCAGGCATTAAGATACTGGTCCATCCCGAATGCCGCCGCGAGGTGGTCGAGGCGGCTGACCTCTACGGCTCAACCGAGTATATCATCGCGCAGATTGAAAAGGCTCCGGCGGGCAGCCGGTGGGCGGTTGCCACTGAAATTAACCTGGTGCACCGCCTGGCGCAGGAACACCCGGAACAGTTCATCTTCTGCCTCGACCCGGTGATCTGCCCCTGCTCGACTATGTACCGTATTCACCCGGCGTACCTCGCGTGGGTGCTTGAAGGGCTGGTTGAGGGTGAAGTGATTAACCAGGTGAAGGTGGACGAGGACACGGTGTATTGGGCAAGAGTGGCGTTGGAGCGGATGCTGGCGTTATAAGGAGGAAATGGGCATCGGCATTGATACCCATCAATGGATCCTGCTTAGTAGAGGGTTCCTCTGTGGAGAGAGGTGATCTCGATTTCGTCATGTTGAAACCAGATCGGTTCCTTCAGCTGCGTTCCTTCCAGTTCTATCTGGTAGAAACAGAACGGCTCGTCAATGTCGGGGTGGGGGATGGCATTGACGATGCGGATGGTTCCTTTTAGTCCTCTGAAGGGGCTATAACTGACGACGCGTACACGGCTGCCCTGGGGAAATACCTGATGGTTCATAAATTGGAAACTGCTCCTGGATCTAGCCCAATGGGGGGTAGTGGACAACAACTCTTCCTTCACGTAAGAAGCATACCTTCTAATCTCGAAAAAAGCAACAAAGGAACAGTTTTCTTTGCGGATCAACGGGGTGTGGTACCGTAACGGCTGACCTAGAAGTGGCCGGCTGATCCATGGTCGCCACCGCCACTGCCACTATGGCTCCCGCCACTATCAGTACCCCCATCGTTCCAACTCCCATCATCGCTAGAACTGCTCTCTCTCCTGTGCGGTTGGTGCGGGAACATGGAGCCGATGCTGAGAAGGAAGACGAGGCCCGCAATGACACCGAGAAACTCTCCTGAAACGGGAGCGATGAGTAGCCTGACGGAGATCCCAAGGTATTTGAGTGGTAACAACCAGGATGGCAGGGCAAAAGAACTGGGGATGGATATGCGTAAAGATACGGTAGGAAGATGTCAGACCGACCTGTTAGAATATGTAGGAGACACCGAGGCTTTGGTACGCAACGAAGAAAGGGGAAAGAGGGATGCCCTTTGCCACTATTGAACTGATCATTATTATTCTGCTTATCATCATCAATGGCGTATTTGCCATGTCTGAGACCGCCTTTGTTTCTGCACGTAAAGTTCGACTTCAACAACGGGCTAATGAAGGGGATGCAAAAGCTGCCGCTGCGCTGGAATTGGCAAATGCCCCCAACAGACTCCTCTCAACCGTTCAGCTTGGGATTACCCTTATTGGCATTGTCGCAGGAGCTTTTGGAGGTGCAACGATTGCCGGGACACTCGCTGTGTACATACGCGCCGTGCCCTGGCTCGCTGCCTCAAGTGATGCCATTGCCTTTACCATCGTTGTTGTCGTGATTACCTATCTATCCCTGGTGGTTGGTGAATTGGTTCCCAAACGCATCGCGTTAAATAACCCGGAACGCATTGCGATGTCGATGGTGACACCGATGCGCGTATTGTCTGCCATTGCCTCGCCGTTTATTCACTTGCTGAGTATTTCAACCGAGGGAATACTGCGATTGATCGGTTTGCGACCATCAGGCGAGCCACCCATTACCGAAGAAGAGATTAACGTTCTCATTGAGGAAGGCACACACATCGGCACATTTGAGGCGGCGGAACAAGCGATGATCGAACGGATATTCCGTTTGGCTGATCGGCGAGTCAGTGCCATGATGACCCATCGGCCGGATATGAGAGTACCTATTCGCGCTTTCCCGTTTGTCAGGGGAGTCTGGATAATGTCCTGGGCATGGTGCATGTCAAAGACCTGCTCCTGCACTGTCTGGCGGGTCAGCCTCTTGATCTCAAGGCAGCCATACAAGAACCTTTATATGTGATCGAAAGCACCAGCACCTTAAAGGTGTTAGAGTTGTTCAAGCAAACCGGACAACAAGCTGCCTTAGTGATTCAAGAGTATGGAGATATTGAAGGTTTGATCACCCTCAATGACATCCTGGAGGCGATTGTGGGCGATATCTCGTCACGTGAGAACGTAGAGCATCCAGAAGCCGTGCAGCGAGAGGATGGCTCGTGGTTATTTGACGGATTGTTACCGATCGAAGAAATGAAGGACATCCTGCACATTCGGGAGTTACCTGACGAGGCAAGCGGTGACTACGATACCTTAGCAGGCTTTGTGTTGATGCAGCTTGGGCGTATCCCCAGAACCGGCGACCATTTTAAGTGGGGCAACTATCGCTTTGAAGTCCTGGACATGGATGGTCGCCGCATCGATAAAGTACTTGTGCAGCCAGTAAAGACTGATACATCTCATCTAACACATGAGGCCTAAGAAAAGAGTCACCCGACAAGTCCTTGCCGGATGACATAA
>VBHV01000706.1 GCA_005881995.1 Chloroflexota bacterium
CCAGTGGGGCGTGCTCCCAGGGATCAGCCGACCAATGGCGTTGGTCGTCGATTCTGTGAACCAGATATTACCATTTTTGGTGGCCAGAAAGACCGGGCTGGAATATCCGCTCGGCTCAAAGTAATTTTTCACCAGTGACTCATTCGAGCGATTGTATTCACCAATGTATGACCGAAAGGTGGTCAGGCAATTGGGTTCGGCATCGCAACCAGGCTCTGCCACCCAGACATGCCCCGTGTTATCAAAGACGAGGCCCCAGGGATTTGCCTTCGTGGGTGTTTCCTTCACTCCAGCGGCAAATGCAGCAAACGTACCGAGCAGTGTCATACTCAACGCGATGCTTCCTATCAGTGACACAAGAGTGATCGTGGTACGCGTTTTAATGCTTGTTTTCCTGCTGTCTGGCCTGACAGATAGCCTTTTTACGTGTTTTTTCATAGCTACTCCTAACATCTCTCTCCTTGCATTTACTTCTCTTATCGTTATGACAATTCCGGAATCACGTAAGAAGAATGCCCGATTCTGCCACACGACGCAAGTGCAAAGGTATCTGAAAAAGAGTCGAAGAGGGTCACTTACTTGCTCATTTGTTATTGCAGAGTTTATAGAATTGATGGGAAACAGGGTTTCTTAACTGCCCTTGATTGAACACTTGAACATATGCTCTTGACAAATGTTCTCATTGCTCGGTATACTTTCAATGCAAATAGTGTCGCAATTGTTCCTGTAGCCCTGTTAAATATAGAACGCACGTTCTATATTTATACTAGAATTATAAGGTTCCAGGTGCCGAATCAGCGAAAAGCGTCAGACAAAAGCGTAGCTATCGCGTTGGAGATTGCCGGAAGCCAATCTGCACTCGCGCTAGTTGATCGAGGGGGCGTCATCCGCCATCGTTGCTACGCCAAGACACTCTGGGGGCGCCCGGCAATCGCCTCACTGGAACCGTATTTACGCGCCATTGAATACTTGTTTGCCCATGCCAAAGCAGAGGGATGGCGTGTGCGCGGACTGGGCGTCTCGATTCCAGGAACGCTCGACCAGCAATCTCGCCGTCCGCTCACTATCCCCATCTTGCCTTCTTTCAATGATTTCCCCCTGTGCGATCTTCTCGAAGCGCGCTACGACCTGCCTGTCTGTTTGCATGTTGATGTAGATGCGGCCCTGCTGGGTGAATATCATTATGGCGCCGGCAAAGGCTATCACCGCCTGCTCTATCTGACACTCAACGCAGTAGTGGGTGCGGCGCTTTTCATCGATGGACAATTGGAGCGCTCACCGCATGCCTCTGTTGGTCATATCTCACATGTGCCTTTAGACGCAATTCAGAAGATGGTGCAGCGTGCCCTGCGGCGGGGCGAAGAGACCAGCCTGGCACAGCGCCTCAATAATCGCGAATATTTCAGTCCGCAATTGCTGGCAGAGGAAGCTGTGCGTGGTGATGCAGTTGCATTACAGGTCTATGCAGAAGTGGGGCGCTGGCTCAGCGAAGCAACAGCCCGTTATATCGCTCTATTTGAGCCGCACGCGCTAATTTTGGGTGGGAGTGTGCTGAACGCAAGTGAATACCTGTTTGCCAGCATGCAGAGTACTTTGATCATGCACGCTTCAACCAGCGTAGATACCCCCATCAAGGTCGTGTTAGCCCACCTGGGAAATGATGCTGGACTGATTGGTACAACGGTGCCACTTTTTCAAAACAGTGGAAAACTCAAGACGAGTGTGCCCGCATCGTCATTGTCTCCTGTTTCATCCGAGCAGTAGCCCGCAGCATAGTGTAAGATGGAGTATGTGAGGTACAATACAACGAAATATTGTGCCAGGACTACTAGACTTGCTTCCTGTCGAAGACCTCTTGATTAGAATGAAATAACGCGTGAAGAAAGGCGCATACCCAATATGTCCCTGGTAGCCCTCGGTTTACTTCTCATCGCAGCGACGGTACATGCCACCTGGAATCTGTTTGTGAAACGCGCCAAAGAGAAGCAGGTGATGATATGGCTGGCGCTCATTGTTGGCGTGCTTTGCTACATGCCCATCGTAATTGCGAACCCTATTGCTGTAATGAGCGTATGGCCCTTTATCGTGAGCAGTGCTCTGGTCGAGGGTCTCTATTATGTGCTATTGATTCGCGCCTATGAACATGCCGACTTCTCGCTTGTCTATCCAATGGCGCGCGGAACAGCTCCCGCGCTGCTCCTGGTGTGGGCAAGCCTCTTCCTCGGTGAGCGTCCCAGGCTATTCGGCGTGATGGGTATTTCACTGCTGGTACTCGGCCTGATCATAGTCGGCAGCAGCGCCTGGTGGTCGCTGCGCAAAATCGCGAAATTAAGCACGAACGGGTTGGGTCTTGCGCTTTGCGTGGCATTGAGTATTTCAATCTATAGCGCCATCGATGGTGCGGCAGTACAGCGTGTGAACCCTCTACCATACACTGTCATTGTCATCGCGCTTGCGGCTGTCTTCATCACTCCTGGCATACTACTGCGTTATGGCAAAGAGGCCATCGCAGTGGAGTGGCGCACGAACTGGCTGCGTATTGTTCTGGTCGGGGTTTTTACCCTGCTGTCATACATCCTGACACTCAAGTCGTTCACCATTATCCGCGTGAGTTATGCCGGAGCCATACGCGAGATC
>VBHV01000731.1 GCA_005881995.1 Chloroflexota bacterium
GGTCCAGTAGCGGCGCGCTCACCAAACTGCCGCGCAAGCGTAAACGTTGGAGCAGTGTAGGCAATACCAGCCCGCATATGGCCGCGATCAACAAACTCAGGCCGAGTCCCAGACCAACAGCGATACCCAGCAACCAGGAATGGAACAGCAGCCATGCCAGCAGGCTCACTGCCACGCTTGCCAGTACCCCGCCAATAGTCCCCAGCCGCAGTTCGCGATAGATGCTGCGCCAGAAATCCGCTCCATCGGTAGAGCGCAATTGCCAGCCAGCCACACCGAGCGCCTGTGTCCCAACACTGCCACTGGTGAGCAGTAGCATAGGCATCAGGCAGATCAGCCCGTTCAAAGCAACGGGAGAACGCAATCCCGCCATCAACCCTGATAACTGGACATGCCCCGAACCGCTCGTAATCGCCGGGCCGAATATCTGGTAGAGCAGCAGCGCCAGCGCGAAGCCCGCGATGACATTCACACCTAGCCAGCTCACGCGGCTCAGAGCGGCGCGCAGCGAGAAATGTTCTTCCTCTTCAAATTCCTCGACGCTGGCTCCGGCGATTTCGGAGAAGTCCTCGGCCTGCTCTTCATGAATCACATCGATCACATCGTCGACCGTGACCAACCCCACCAGGTGATTCTCCTCATCGACGACCGGCACACCTAGCAGGTCATATTTGGCGATGACGCGCGCTACCTTTTCCTGGTCGTCGTCAACCTTCACCTTGATCACATCCTCGTCCATCAGCGCTTTCAGTTGCGTGCCAGGGTCCGCGACCACCAGTTCTCGCAGCGACACGACACCGACCAGGTGGCGTTCGTCGTCCACAATGTACAGGTAATAGACCATCTCCATGTGTTCGGAGTGCTGCCGCAAGTACGCCAGCGCTTCTTCAACGGTTAAATCCTGCGAAAGCGACAAGACCTCGTTGGTCATGATGCCGCCCGCCGTCTCCGCTCCATAGCGCAGCAAATCGCGAATGGGCTGCGCTTCATTGGCTGGCATCAGACTCAAGAGGCGCTCGGCCTCCTCCTGCGGGATGTCTGCCAGGATATCGGCGGCATCGTCTGGCGCGAGCCTCTCCAGCATATCGGAGGCGCGCTCCGGGTCGAGTTCGCTCAGTATCTCGTATTGTCGTGGGGCCTCGACTTCGTTGAGAATATCGGCTGCCGTCTCGGTATCCATGTGATCAAGCACCGCCCCGGCCTCTTCAACGTCAAGCTGTTCGAGGATATCGGCGATATCAGCCGGGTGCAGGTCGGCCAGTTTTGTATGGCTGACATTCAGTTGCACCTGCGGCACAATCCCGCCTACGCTTACGCGGGTTGCCCCATTTGCACCGGCAAAGGCTGGCGCGAGCTGGCTTGTTGCCGTCTTTATGATTTGAATTGGTTCGATATAGTTCCAGGTAATGGTGCGCTCTGTCAGTTGAACGCTGAAGCTGATATCCGCGCCGATCAGCCGGGCCGTCCCCTTGATCTGTGCCAGCTTCAAATCGTTCACTTTGACCACGCGAAACCCCTGGGTATCCACGATCTGCTTGTCCAGCAGGTCCCGCCTGAGCAGCAATTCGTCCTGGTCCGGCGTATATGAGGCGATGCGCGACTGCTTGACGGTCAGGTGAATGGGCTCCGTTTCCAGTTTCTCCACCTGCGACCAGGGAATAATCATATCGCTATTGCCCATACTCAGGCTGGATGGCGAGACGATCAGCGCCGTAACCGTCGGAAAAGTATCATTCAGCGAGACACATATATCTTTGAGAATACCCAGCCGGTGTTCTTCACTATCAAAAATGCTTTTACGGAGTAAGGTACTTAAAAAAATCATGAGTATCACCGCCTTTCTCACAGGAATAGAATAGGTAGATACATATCCACAGTGCTGTGGATATGTGGAAAACCCCCTTGTTGGTGTAATACTAGTTACAAGACAATACACACTTTGCAGCATGCACGCTGAATAGCTCAGGTAACACCTGATAGATCAATACGCGCATTCCATGCAAGATGCGTTTTTGTAAAGGGGGACTGCTGGTTCTCTCTAGTTAAGAACCCTGGCAAGAAGAAGCTGGCAGGTGAGAAAGTTCTTGCTCGACATTCCATCTATAGATGGGATAATGTGGACTCATCGAGCAAGGTGGGGATACCGGGGGCAGAAAAGCATAAGCCCTACAGGTCGGAAGAGATACTCAACGTCAATACGCTACATATCTCCAGAAACCTTACTCAATGAGGAGAAGAACAATCCCGCGAGCAGGCACGTGAACGGCAACGCGAACAACACACGCCTACTATGACTGGGGCCAGCGTCCATGTCCCTCACCTCCTTTGCCCGGCCAGTTGCTGCTATCACCAGCGGCGACGTTCTCACAAAAAACGTCTACAACCTCACCTGGTGCGCTCTGACAACTGCGGGTAAGACAAAATTTCCTACTTGGAGTATAGCACGTGGGGGCGGGTTTGAGCAAGGGAGATAGTGTATTTAGTACAATTGGCTTAACCCACAAAAAAGGCTGCCAGCATAAGCACTAAACCAAGCGCGCGCGTACTGTCTCCCACGTAGTCATAGGGTAACGGGTTTGGGACAGAAAACTTTAAAGTGTACACCGCGATGCCGGCGGCTATTAAAAGAAACGCGGCGCACATCAAAAAACTGAAGCGTGTGCCTTTCGCGCCATAAATCACGAAATAATAATTGAGGAATATGGCCAGACAAACAACGCCACGAGCGCCACTGAGTCCTTCTGTTAACCAGGTTCAACCGCTTCAGGGAACGCACATGGCGTTCTGCACCGGGCAGTGAGATGAAAAAAATGAACAGGTAGCTGACGGTCTGTCCAATATAGCGAAACCAGAAGGTGTTGAAGGAGCTTCTCGTAATAAGATAATCTCCAATCAATCCGGTAATGCCACCCAAACCAATCACTGCCATCGATAATCCCACGATGAAGAGGGTATCACTACGCGTCTTGGAATAGAGATAGAAAGCACGCAGAGAGATGAATAGGGTGATCACTGCCTGGAACGCTATAATGAGATCGGTAATCTCTTTTGAATTCACAAGCTGTCTCCTTCCGGCTATGCTCCTCATTGAGGAAGGCACGTCGTTTGCCTCACAGAGCGCTCTCCACGAGCTGCCCTGCTGCATCATACATGCGAATACAGTTCTCTTTGTGCAGCACACGAATAGCTTTAGCGACCGTATTGGTCTCCAGACCTGTCACAGTGGCGAGTTCGCCTAGCGTTCTCCTTCCATCGATGGCCGCGTAGAGCTGATAGGCCTGTTCATCTCCAATGGACGCAGAACGGGAAAAAGGACTGCTCGTGCGCATCGCAACCTGGTTGGCAACACGACGAGGTATCAGTTTTAACAGCGCTGGAGGCTCGCTTTGTTGTGCCGTGGAGGAGAACGTGGGAACAACGGTATGACGCAAGGGCCTCGGAATTCCCTCCCAGACCGCCTGGACAAGGGCTTCTGCAGTAAAGGGTTTGGGCAGATAGCGATCAGCCCCTTGACGCAGCCCATAACTCTGATCAAGAGGAGCATTTTTTGCGCTAATGAGGATAATGTATACGCTATTGTGTGGCATGCTCTGCTGTACATGCCGGCAGACCGCGTAGCCGCTGATGTCCGGCAAAACCACATCCAGGATGAGGCAGTACGGTTGGAACATCGTGACCTTGGCAAGAGCCTCCTGTCCCTTGAGGGCGACCTCCACCTCATATCCTGCTTGCTCAAGGGTAGCGGCGATAGCAAGACAGGTTGTGGGACTATCATCAACAACCAGAACTCTTGGATGGCTTATCACTGTTTATCCCTTTCTTCTCACAAATGAAACTCATTGATGCCCCATGAACATCCTTGACTCACTGGGAATCTTACTCCACAAGCAAGCAGGTTCAAGCACCAACACGTGAGGAAATGATAGAAAAGTACTGGTATCGCGTTAAGAAATCTTAACCGCCTTGTTTGAGAGGATGAGAAGAAGGTCTCATTTCAAATAAGCTAAGCTGTTGATTTTCCTCGTTCATCCTGCTAAAGTGGCCTTATCAATATAAGTAGGTCTCACAAGGGCAGGTGGCAAAGAGCAAGAGCTAAAGCACATCATCCCACTGATCCCACCTTTCCAAAACTACTACGAACCCTTTGTTGGCGGCGGCGCAGTCTTTTTTTCCATTCAGGCCCACCGGAAGTTCATCAATGACAAATCTCCTGAACTGGTGAATCTTTATCGGGTGGTTGCTCAACAGGATCGCGATTTCTTTACTGCGTTAGATCTACTATTATGTGGCTGGCAGCAGGTCAGTCAGCTTGTGGATAAGCATATGCCAGACTTGCTTGAGATGTACAAAGCCTATTCGATAGACACGGGTTCCGAGCAGGTTATAGAGCAGCAACTACTGGCCTTCATCCAACAGCACCAACATCAAATCCTTGCGATGATCGAACCATTTGTTCAGAGGGAAGGTGCGAACTTTCTGCGCGAAGTTCAGCGAAACCTTTTCAGTAAAACCAGGCGCATGAAAATGCTGGAGCAGAGGAAGTGGAAGTTGCCCGAGGTAGATATCATCGCCAATCTGGAATGCGCCTTAAAAAGCGCGTTTTACATGCACTTGCGCTACCTTTACAATCATTTGCAGCGATTTGAATTATCGCCCGGTTTTGCTGCCGCGCTGTTCTTTTTTGTGCGAGAGAATGCCTATGCCTCCATGTTCCGCTACAACCATCGCGGCGAATTTAATGTCCCCTATGGCGGCATTTCCTACAACCGAAAGGATCTATCCCGCAAAATTGCATATATGCGCTCACCTGCCCTGCGCCTTCACCTGCAAAACACCATCATCGAACAGATGGACTTTGAAGCGTTTCTCTTGAAATACCCCCCTCAGGAAGGAGATTTTCTCTTCATAGACCCTCCATACGATAGCGAATTCAGCACCTACGCACAAAATGCCTTCGATATGAACGATCAGGGGCGTTTAGCCAACTATTTACTCTACCAGTGCCGCGCAAAGTTCATGCTGGTCATTAAGCAAACCCCCGCGATATTCAACCTATACCAGCATCCCGCTTTGACGATCAGGACTTTTGATAAGAAATACCTGGTGAGTTTTCAAGATCGCAATGATAGGGAAGTGGAACATTTGGTTATCACGAATTATTGAGGCGAATTACATCGGTTCCACCTTGATCAGTGTATCCCCCTTTTGCACCACTTCCCCATTGACGGCTACCAACTCCTTGACACGTCCCGCCACCTCGGCCTGTATCTCATTGAACACTTTCATGGCCTCGACGAGTGCGATCACCTGGCCGACGGCTACATTGCTGCCGAGGGTGACGAAAGGAGGAGAGGAGGGGGATGGCGCCGAATAGTAGACGCCCGTCATAGGCGAAATGATAGGGACGCTGCGATCCTCTTGTATTGGACGTGTAGGGGCCTGATTTATCGCGCCCGATTGTGCAATAACATGAGCCTGTTGTTGAGTGGGCACGGAGACCATCATCATATCTGGACGCCGGCGGATGACAATGTGTGTGTCCGCCTCGGTCAGTTCCAGTTCACCTATACTGCTGCCCTCGAGCATGGTGATGAGTTCTTCAACCCGCTCAATCCAGGGGGTCTCATGCTTCTTTTTGTCCATCGTTCTTACTCGTAGACTTCCTCGCATCCTGCCTGAGCACAGCGCACTCCT
>VBHV01000082.1 GCA_005881995.1 Chloroflexota bacterium
GTGACCGGTGCCGTGTGAATCACGGCGGAGGAACCGTTGCCGCCGGTCGTTGGGGGCGGAGTGGCAGATGAGTTGCCACTGCCGCTGCCATAAGGGCCACCCCCACTGGTGGTGGAGCTGCCGCAGGCCGCGATCAGCAGGACGATCAAGATGCTCAGAGCGATCACGCTCGTGCGTTTAAGAAACATGGTATTTTCTCCTTCGATGTGTGTACTAGGCGAAGATTGAAAGACGGTTGGTGGCCTGCCCCAGGCAGGACTGCCGAAGCTTCGCCTCTCGTGCTTCGTGCTCATCCAACCGATCAGCCAGCGTTATTGACCTGAGTGCCGCTGGATGAACTGGCTCACGACCAGTATCACGCTTGCAACAGCCAGGAAGAGCCCGGTGTCAATTGACCCGCCAAAGGCCACACTGGGTACGAACCACGGCGCCGGTAGGCCATCCAGGAAGAAGTAGCTGACACCCAGTAGTCCCATGCCAAGAGCAGCAAGAGTTGCCAGCCTGGCCAGGAGCCAGTCAGCGAACATGAACATCCTCGCGCTCGCGCCTCTGAGGGAGCGGCCTGCCAGCGGGCGAAGCAGTACCAGCAGGCCGGCGGCCATGAGCCCCAGGCCCGCCAGTGTCTCGCCCCACTCAATGAGGGAGCCCAAGAGCACGCCATGAGGCGTGACGAGTCCCTGCAAGAGAGCGGCGAAGAAGCCGACCAGGTGGCCACCCTTGACTAAGCTGAGAAGCATCCCACCCAGGTGAGCGGGGAAGGTTCCCAGCAGGAGCTTATCCCCACCGGCGAGCAGCCACTCGTAGCCGATGAGCAGCTGGAAGCCAGCAAGCGCGATGTTCGGGACGTGGGTGTCAATGGACCTGCTTTCCTTTAGTACAGGGCGCAGGCGGAGTCGTCCTGGAAGATGGAGAGGGCGTCTGTGCTGAACATGCGGGGCAGCAGGACGAGCCTCGAGTCGAGGGTTAGGTTGAATGATCATAGGTATCTCCTGTGGGGAGCCTGCCACCAACCTGAACGATGGCAGGCTCTCTGCTGTACGGTACTGCGCCTGTGTCCTTCGGTAGGTCAGGGAGATGGCGCGTTATGTCGCCCTGACATGCCCACGGGATGTGCAACGTGCTGTTCCTTCAGCTGAAGTGGCTTCACAGACCCGTTCAAGGCTCTCGCTTGTGTCTGACAAGGGGCGAGAGCAAGCTCTGTGAGAGCCGTTGCTCACACCAAGGCCCAACTCATGCACCTCGCCCTCCCTGATGCGAGTGTAAGGTGGAAGCGTCATGAAAGCGTTATGGACTGCGCCATGAACATCGTCATGGGCTGCGGAGTGAGCAACGGCTCTGCTGCCTGAGGCAAACGTGAGAGCCATGAAGGGCCCTCTCACGCCCGTGCGACTTGCGAGAGCAAACTCGTTGCGCATGCGGTGGGCTGCTCGCGTCACAGGCTGGCGATCTGGTTGCACGCAAACGTGCATACAGCACTGCCTTTCCCATCTCTACAGAGAGTACAGTGACAAGTTCCCAAGGCCATGGGAGAACATTCCCAATTCAGGCGGGAAAAGGTTCCGGGAAGGCGACGTCCATTTTCCTCTCGGATCTGGGGGTACAACGTCTTCATGTTCATCCTCGCTCATTGCAGGGGAGGTGCTACTCTCTTTCGACAAAAGCGATGTGGACATCCACAATAGTTTTCATCGTAATTTCATCTAGCTTCTCATAGCATAGAGGTACGCTCATACTCATCGTTGAGGATGAGGCGAAGATCCGTCACGGGTTGCGCTGGGGGCTTCTTGAAGAAAGTTATACCGTCGATATTGGCGAAGATGAGGGTTGAGCACAGGCTGAGCAGCCTGACTTTTTACCGTCTCTTAGTGCGACTGTTCACGACCCAGGCCTGCGTCATGGGCGCGCACAATCGCTTCTGCACGATCGGCGACTTGCAGTTTGACGAAGATATTCGAGACATGGTTCTGCACCGTTTTGAGGCTCAGGCTCAGCGTATGTGCAATCGCCGTATTGTTCAGTCCACGGGCCATCAGATGCAGGATTTCCCGTTCTCGCTCCGTCAACTCTCGAAAGGAGAGGGCCGAAGCCGTCTTAGGCAGTGCGGCAAAATACTGGATCATCCGCTTCGCGATCGCCGGGCTGAAGATGGCCTCACCCCAGTAGATCGCCTGAATGGCGCGCACCAATTCCTCCTTGTCGGCGTCCTTGACCAGATAGCCACGCGCTCCGGCCCGCATGGCTGCAAAGACCGAATCGTCGTCTTCAAACATGGTGACCACCAGGATCTTGGCCTGCGGCCTGCGGGACAGAATCTGCCGGGTGGCCTCGATCCCATTGAGCCCGGGCATTTTGATATCCATGAGAATCACGTCGGGCTGCTTCTCCAGCGCCTGAGCAATCACCTCCTCGCCGGTTGCAGCCTCACCGATCACTTCGATGCCAGCTACCATGTGCAATATCGTGCGTATACCTTCACGATAGAAGGTGTGATCATCGGCAATTACGAGACGGATGGGTTCCATACCTGTTCCTCTTTCACGACGAGTTCCTCTTTCGCGAGAGGAAGGGAAACACTGACGAGTGTTCCTCCTGTGGGTCTTGTCTGGACGCTACATTTGCCCCCAAGTTCTTCCGCTCGTTCGCGCATGGAATGCATCCCCACGCTCGCCCGATACGTCTGGGGCAATCCCTTGCCATTATCAGTAATGGTTATCACCAGCTCATCTGTGCCCGTCAGTGCCAGGCAGATCTGACACTGCTGGGCCTGGGCGTGATGCACCACGTTGGTTAAGGCTTCCTCCACAATGCGAAAGGCGGCGACCTCGGTAGCGGCCGAAAGGGGGGGCAGCTCTTCTGGGGCGCTCAAGCTTATCTGCACGCCGCTGCTCTGCTGGCTTGGGATGGTATGATCTCGAATAGCTGAAATGAGGCCAAACTCATCAAGCACCGGGGGGCGCAGGGCATACACCAGGCGACGGAGGTCGGAAATGGTGCTACGCATCTGTGCCTTGATCGTCTGCAACAAGGCCACCGCTTCCTCCGGTTGCTGAGTGACCAGGGAACCGGCGGCATCGATGCGCTGGGACAGGCTGGCCAGGGTGGGACCCAGGCCATCATGCAGATCGCGACGCAAGCGGCGGCGTTCCTCCTCCCGGGCCAGGATCAGCTTTTCACGCGAGCGTTGCAACTCACTGGAAAGCTGCACGGCTTTGACCGCTGCACCGATGTGCAGAGCCAGGTCCTGGAGAAGATGCATATCCTGGTCAGTGAGCGCCTCCTCCTGGCGCGGACTACAGAGGAGGGTTCCCACTTGCTCATGGTGGGCCAGCAATGGGATGCGGACCAACGGGTGCTGCTCATCTTGAGTGCCATAGGCGGCAGCAATGTATGGCCCCTGTCCATTGGCGATGGCGATGGCAACAAAAGGCAACTTGAGCGCCTGGGCGATGGTTTCGACGATACGCAGCAGGACGTCCTGGGGGACAAAGGCGGCCTGAATGTGCCGACCCAGGCGGGAGAAGAACACATACGGGTCGTCACGCTCGCCATAGTAGAGGCGATTCACACCACGATCCAGTCGCCCAAACATAGCATGGAAGAGTAGCGCGATCACCACCGTGGCCAACAGGGCAATGAGCGGATAGCTTGCATCTTGCAAGAGCCAGGCCAGTCCTCCCACTATCAGCATATAGACGACAACGAGGCAGGCGATCAAGAGACCCGCGACGAGAATATGACGGATGAGAGGGGTACTTTCCCAGAGGCGATCACGTAGCAGGGCAACGCTGATAGCGAGAGGGAAAAAGAGCAAGGCGAACGCGAAAGGTGTGCGCACCAGAAATATCGTGAGTGGAGTCATGCCCAAGACGGCGAAGATCACGTGCTGGATGAGATCACCACCGGCCAGGACGAGCAGGCCGAGTACCGCCCAGCGGACACGTCGGCGTTGGCTCGGGGGGGAAACCCAGCGATATTTATAGAACTGGGAAATGAGACCCAGGGCCGTGATGAGGGCTTCGAGCGGTAATCTGTGCTGAATGATCCAGGATGTGAGAGACCATGCTGGAAACAAGATGGGGCAGACAGAGAGGATGAGAAAGATACAGACAGGCATGAGCATCCAGCGCGGCACAAAACGTCCATCGGGAAAGAGAAAGAGCAAGAGAAGCAAGAAGGCGTTGGAAAGCAGGTGCAACCTGATCGGTATGGACTCCAAGGGAATCGCTGTCGCTAAAGAGGGGGGGAGACTGAGTTCTGGGTCCAGGCCTGAGGAGATACCGATCTTTGGGTCCAGGGCTGATGCAAGGGCCAGGCCCGTCGTAATGAGAGTCAGGGAGACAAAGAGCACGATGAGGGCGACAGGCTGTTTCTCCTTGTTCCACGTCTGCCAGAAAAGAAAGGTGCCAATGGCGCACCAGAGCAGTGGGCACAAAACAGCAACAATCAAGTCATCTGTGAATCGCAGGATATTCCAAAAGTTCTCTACATCAAAGGCTGCTCTCACCTGCACCCAGTGAGATGAGAAGGTAGTGACAAGGAAGAACAGAAAGTAGGAGAGAAAGACGAGCACAACCATGATCCAGAGGAGTCGTGCGAGCAAGAGCCAGCGCCCACGCAGTTGGACCCCATCCCAGTCAGGACTCATTGACCGTTCTATCGATGCAAGAGCTACATCCTTCATCATGGTGTTTTAAGCATCCTCATCTGTTCTCAAAAGTAGGTATGACATACAAGACAGTAAGTGCTTCGCCTGTATCCATACTCTCCTCCTTCCCAGATCATCGAAAAGAGGAGGAGCTGTTTCCCATCCTTGTTGTTTTCTCTCCTTTTAGGATAACGTAGCACGTTCCAAAAAACAAGGGAATTTCTTCCCGATGCTGTCGGGAAATCTTCGCCGTGAAAGGCAGAGAGAGCATTCCTTCATGGAAAAAAGAGGGGAAGCTGACAGGGTTTGGGGCTAATGCCATGAGGAGACTCATCCCGATCCCGATGATGACAGGCCCAACCGGTTGCCATCTCATAGTGCGCTTTGCAATTCTGGCCCTTCTGACGAAAGTCTGTACATCCACGCGAGCCAGGCGTTGGCGCAGGGTGTTGCAGGCAGAACATGGCACAGACGGTTATCCCTTTCCTGCGACAGATCCTGGCCCCTCACTGTCTGCCAGGCTCGTCAGCCTCACTGGCAGCTCTTGTTGCCCCGTCGTGTATTCGGTCGGTCCCCTCGCTAGGGCGAGGGGAACCGCTGTGCGGCGCGTGCCGGGAAGCGGGTCATTCCCGCTACGCTGCTGATCGTTGCTCATGATCGCAAACCTCCTCCATGATTGCGCCCGCATGAGAAGGCGAAGTGGTCGGAGGTGCCTTTTGTGACTCAAAGCATAAAATGGCCGGAGCG
>VBHV01000083.1 GCA_005881995.1 Chloroflexota bacterium
GCCTGAGAACGTCACCGTTCGCACTTTCCAACCGGGAGATGAACGTGCCGTTTTCGAAACCGTTGATGAAGCGTTCCAGGATCACTTCGGTCATATGCGGGGAGACTTTGAAGAGTGGAAGCACTGGACTGTCGAGCGAGAAACGTTTGATCCATCGCTGTGGTTCCTGGCCTTTGATGGAGAGAAGCTGGCCGGATGCTCATTGTGTAGCTACGAGGGAGAGCTTGGCTGGGTAAACGCCCTGGCCGTGTTGCGTCCCTGGCGGCACAAGGGCCTGGGCATGGCGCTTCTACTCCATTCCTTCGGTGAGTTTTACCGGCGCGGCAGGCATACCGTAGGTTTAGGGGTTGATTCACAGAACTTAACCGGCGCAACCCGGCTTTATGAACGAGCCGGCATGCACGTTGCGCGTATATACATCGCATATGAGAAGGAGTTGCGTGCAGGTGTGGAACTGAGCACGCAAACCATCACGGTTTAAGCCGGAAGCAATGCACTCCTTCTCTACAGGCCATAGAACGGAGAAATGGCAATGTCTGTACAACTAACAAATTTATTGGCGCGCACACCCAACATTGAGGATTTGTACTCGATTACCGAACTGGTTGCGGTCTGTGACATTGCTGAACATGGAGTTGGAGGAGTTGTCGGGGATACGAGTAGTACGATACAGGACCTGCAATCTCACTGGCAGAACTTTTGCTTTAACCTGGCAACCGATGCCTGGGTGATTGTCACGAAGAAAGGACAATTTGCCGGGTTTGGTTGTGTGTGGCATCGCGACCACGAGGAGTTCTACAACTTCGTCTGCGTGCATCCGCAGTACCGCAAACGCGGTATTGGCACTCTACTGCTGCGCCTTGTTGAAGAGCGCGCACGCCAGCAGATGCGCGGTGCCCTGCCAGACGTTCGAGTGAACTTGAAAGCCCAGGTTAGCAGCAGCAATGCAGAAGCACGCAGCCTGTTCGAGCGCGAGGGTTACATTTTGATCCGCGAATTCTGGCGCGTCACGCTGGAACTGGACGAAACGCTCGACGGCGCTCGCAGCAGTGGGAAGTTCAAGGTCGATATGGATGTTGATGCTCAACGCCTGGTCGGCCTCACTCCACTCTACGAGCGAGAAGGAGTGTTTAGCGTTCGCCAGTATTGCACCTATGAGAAGGAGCTGCGCGCTGCCCAAGAGCAGTGCGCATGCCCGGATGAAGACCCGGATACGCTGGTAAACGCCGGATAAACAGGGAATTAACCCGCTTCTATTGTGGTGAATACGGACATGGTGCGGAAAGCACCATGTCCCTTGAAATATAAAGGAAAATAAACATGTCGAATACATTCGATACATTGAACTCCTTGCCGGGAGGCTTGCTTGTGCGGCCTCCTACAATGGACGATGCGCAGGCTATTACAGAGGTAATTGTGGTGTGCGATATCGATGAATATGGTGAGCCAGACTTTACTGAGCAAGACCTGCGAAGCATCTGGCAAACGCCGGGCTATGACATGGCGACAGATTCCTGGGTAGTTATCGCTCCTGAAGGACAAATTGTCGGCTTTGCCACCGTGTCGGACAATGAGCATGTGCGCATGTATATGTACGGCGCTGTCCACCCGGCGTATCGTGGTAGAGGCATCGGGACTCGCCTGATGCGCCTGGCCGAAACTCGTGCTCGCCAGCATATCTCCCTGGCGCATCCAGATGCGCGTGTCACGCTTCAGAACTGGTTAAGCGGCGTCAACACAGATGCGCAGTGCTTGCTTGAACAGCAGGGTTTTACCGATATCCGGCATCACTGGCGTATGGAAATCGAGATGCTTGAGCCTCCACCGACCCCGGTCTGGCCAGAGGATATAACCATACGCACGATTGTCCCTGGGCAGGATGACCGAGCCGTTTTTGAAATGATCGACGAGGCTTTCCAGGATCACTGGGGACATATGCCGGGAAACTTTGAGAAATGGCAGAACTGGACGGTCAAGCGGAAAGACTTTGATCCCTCCCTATACTTCTTAGCTTGTGACGGCGACGAACTTGCCGGAAGCGCACTTTGTAAGTACCAGCTCAACATAGGCTGGGTTGATGACCTCGGTGTGCGCCGTCCCTGGCGTCGTCATGGCCTGGGCCTGGCCTTGCTCCACCATGCCTTTGGAGAGTTCTACCGCCGGGGAACATACAAGGTCGGTCTGGGCGTCGATTCGCAGAACCTGACTGGCGCGACGAGGCTCTATGAGCGCGCAGGCATGCATATTGCCCGGCAGTACATTGGATACGAAAAAGAACTGCGCACAGGCGTGGAACTGAGTACGCAGGCTATCGAAGAGTAAGTCAAAAGGGCAGGATCTTTCCAAAGATTCTGCCCCTTTTGACATGTGAAGTCCTCTAACGAAGCCAACCGAGAGTACTATATTGCAATATATCAACGTTACTTTCCTTTTCTCTTTGCCGTTTGATACCATGTGGGCGAAGTTTCGATTAATATGGTGTAATCGTGCAAAGGGGATCATAGTGTATGTTTATCCAGAGTATACTGACGATAGGCGCAATAGCTGCTGGGGGCTTGCGGCCAATGTACCTGCTCTTGCTGGTGTTGGCTATTCTGTTGATACTGGCGGGGTGTAGTATTGCGCTGGTAACGCTGCGAAATCAACGGAAAGGTCAACTTGCACTCGTCACCCAGGAACCTTTGGAGAGCGAACCGCTCTGAGGTATCACGTCTATCACAACGTTCGGTGATTCCTCTGCTGCTTGGCACGTTCATTTTACGTGTCAATGGTGGAGCGAGTTCTATCGTGTTAGGACGTTTCCTGGCACAACTTTCAGCCGAACATGGTCACGCTATCACCAATATTCATGTTGGCTTGATCTCAGTGGCTTACTTCATAGTAGAACTCTCGCTCGCTCCTGTTATGGGAGCACTGAGCGATCACTGGGGGCGGCGTGTGTTTTTAACAGTCGGCCCACTCTTTGGTCTGGTACAGGTCGCTCTCCTCGTCTTTACCCCCGTTAACAACCCTTTGCCGTATTTATTAAGCCTGCAGCTACTCGCCGGAATCTCTTCCGCTATGCAGGTGCCTGCTGTGCTTGGATATCTCGCTGATTATACCGCGCGAAATCAGTCTCTGCGCATGCGCGTCATGAGTTTGTACGAACTGGTGACAAGTGGCGGTATTGCAGTGGGTGTCGTGCTTGGCGGTTTTGCCTGGGACCGTTTTGAGCGTTATGCATTTGCGTTCCTGGCATTGGGCTATCTATTGGTTGCAGTGTGTATGCTTCTCGTCCCGGCCGTCAAGCAGGTTATTGAACGTGGCAAGGTACGAGCGCTGGCTGCGCGTTACTGGCGCGTTATTCGTACGCCACGCCTGTTTATCTTTATTCCAGCCTGGATAAGCATCAGCGCGCTGGTTGGGGTCTGGTTCAGTTCTCAACTCACCTTCGTGCTTTCCTCCCCTCGACACGACCCGCATCAACTGCTCATGGGCAGCCTGAGTCAACATGGCGGAGGAGGTCATTTAAGCCTGGTCCTGGGTGCGTATGTGCTCTTCTTCGGCCTGTGCCTGCTCTTCTGGGCCTTCTTCCTCAATCGCGCCCCGCGTTTGCTGCTCATGCTGGCCTCGATCACAGGCGTCTACCTGGCCTGTATCGCCCTGGCTGGTCTCAATCACACCGGGGCTGAGAGCCTGCCATTGTTGATAGTTTGGATCTCCCTGCTGGTCGTTGGAGTTTTCGCGGAGAGCAGTTTTGCCCCTGCAGCGCTGGCCTATCTTGCCGATATTTCGGAAGTGGCCGCCAAAGATCGCGGCCTGCTCATGGGCCTCTATTCCGTTTTCCTGGGATTGGGCCAGCTGCTCGGCAATGGCCTGGGAGGAGTATTCGCTCAGGCCTGGGGTTTCGATGGCCTCGTCTTCCTGACCGCCATCCTGGCGTTCATCGCGCTGATCTCGCTCTTACTGCTTTTCGGATTAGAGAAGCGCGTTGTCCCTGCGGAATAATTATGCCGGGCTAGATGTTTGTGTAAGTAGGTTCTTGCTAAAATTCCATTCCAATCGCAGGTATGATTTGCTGCACTCATGTCTACTCAGCTCTATTCCTGAAGCGCGCTACGTTGAACAGAAATGAACAGGTAAACGCAACTATGACCAGAAAAGCGAAGATCACTATTATCATTGCCCTCATGCTAGGTATGGCGCTGGCTGCCCTCGACACTACCATCGTCGGAACCGCCTTACCCAGTATCGTCGGAAAACTGGGAGGAATCACCCTCTACTCGTGGGTATTTTCAGCTTACCTGCTGACATCCACCACCACCGTCCCGATTTATGGCAAACTTGCTGATCTCTTTGGGCGCAAGCCCGTGTTTCTTTTTGGTACTGCCGTATTTTTAATTGGCTCCGCCGCCTGCGGTGCGGCCCAATCGATGGAACAACTGATTATTTTTAGAGCCATCCAGGGGTTAGGAGCAGGCGCGGTTCTGCCCATCGTCCTGACCATCATTGGCGACATTTTCCCGCTAGAAGAACGTGCCAGGGTGCAGGGATTGTTCAGCGGCGTGTGGGGCCTGTCCAGCATCGTTGGCCCTGCGCTTGGCGGGGTGATCGTTGACCATTTCTCCTGGCGCTGGGTCTTTTATATCAATATCCCCTTTGGCCTGCTCTCCGCTTTCCTACTCATTATCACGCTCAAAGAGAACGTCGAGCGCAAGCAACGCTCGATTGACTATTTGGGCACCCTGACACTTACCTTCGGTATCATTGCGCTGCTCTTCGCGCTGCTCCAGGGAGGCGTCACCTGGGCCTGGACTTCGTTACCGAGCCTGAGTTTATTCGCGCTTGCCGTCGTGCTGATTGCCCTCTTCTTGTTCCAGGAGACGCGCGCTTCTGAGCCAATTCTGCCGTTGACCCTGTTCAGCAATCGTATCATCGCCATTTCAAGCATTGGAGGCGTGGTCCTGGGTGTGGTGCTGTTTGGCGTCACCTCCTACGTCCCGCTCTTCGTGCAAGGTGTAAAAGGCGGAACCGCGACGAGCGCCGGCATCACACTTGGGCCGTTATTGGTTGCGTGGCCGATTGCTGCTACGCTCAGTGGGAAAATCATCCTGCGCTATGGCTATCGCCTGACGGCCGTCGTTGGCGCGCTGCTCGTCGCCGTTGGCGTGGGATTGGTGATGCTCTTGCAGGTAGGTTCAACACTGCCCTATATAGTGATCGCGATGCTTGTGATTGGTACCGGATTGGGCTTGATGAGTACCGCTTTCGTCATATCCGTGCAGAATGCCGTTCCCTGGAATGTACGCGGAGTAGCAACTGCTTCAACCCAGTTCTTCCGCACCATCGGCGGTACCGTTGGCGTTGCCCTGATGGGGACCATCCTCAATCTACAGATGGCTGCGCGCTTCTCACCAATCTTCGCTCGTTTCCCTGCGGTAGTGGCGCATTTGCCTAAAAATATCGCTCCATCCAACGTGCTGCTTACCCCTGATTTACGCCAGGCTTTACCTGTAGACTTCCTGAATCAGTTGCAAACTGCCCTGGCACAGAGTCTCTTCTGGGTGTACGCACTCATGTTCGTCCTTGCCCTGCTCGGGCTGGCGGCCATGTTCCTATTCCCCGGTGGCCGTCCCGAACAGTATGCTTATAAGGCTGAGACA